>DASWYJ010000154.1:0-11520 GCA_036405035.1 Burkholderiaceae bacterium | reverse complement strand
CAGCCAGGCCTGGCGGGAGTCGATGCAGTCGGCGCTGGCGGTGCGTGTCACGGCATGCAGTGTCGGGATTCAGGCCAGCAATTGCAACAGCCGCTGTAACGCATGTGCCACCGTGGCGGCGCGCACCGCGGCGCGGTCGCCGGCAAAGTGGCGGGTTTCGGTGTGGACCTGGCCCGCCACGGCAAAGCCGAACCAGACCGTGCCCACCGGTTTGCCGGCGCTGCCGCCGGTGGGTCCGGCGATGCCGGTCACGGCCACCGCCACCTGCGCCAGCGAATGCTGCAGCGCGCCCTCGGCCATCGCGCGCACCACCGGCTCGCTGACGGCGCCGTGCCGCGCGATGAGCACCGCGTCCACCCCGAGCGAGGCGGTTTTGGCTTCATTGGAGTAGGTGACAAAGCCGCGTTCGAACCACGCGCTGGAGCCGGCGAGGTCGGTGCAGGCGGCGGCAATCAGGCCGCCGGTGCAGCTCTCGGCGGTGGCCAGTTTCCAGCCCTTTTTCTGCAAAATAGCAGCCAAATCAGCCACGGGCCAGCGTGCATTCTGCATTGTTTGCTGCATATTTTGTAGCAACCGAGTTACCAGATGCGCCAGACCGCGATCACCAACAGCGTGCAGAAGGCGGCCACCAGGTCGTCGAACAGGATGCCGAAGGCACCGCGCCAGCCAAAGCCCTTGAACAGCCGGTCGGCCCAGCCCACCGGGCCGGGTTTGGCGGCGTCGAAAAAGCGAAACAACCCGAACGCCACCAGCTGGGTGGCCCAGCCGGCCGGCGCCAGCAGCCACAGCACCAGCCAGAACGCGGCGATTTCATCGATCACCACCGCGCCGGGGTCGGCCACGCCGAGGTTGCGCGCGGTGACCACGCTGGCCCACCAGCCGGCCAGCAGGCTGGTGGCAATGAGCAGGCCCCACTGCAGGTCGGTCGGCTGGAGGATTGCGTTGATCGCGGTGAACGCCAGCCACGCCCACAGCGTGCCCACGGTGCCTGGTGCGACCGGGCTCAGGCCCGAGCCGAAGCCCAGCGCAAGCAGGTGGGCCGGGTGCCGGAACAGGAAAGCGCCATTGGCGCGCACGGGTGTGGGAAGTACGGCGGAAGCGGGGTCGGTCATGTCAGGCGAAGTGGTCGAAGGCGCCGAAGCGCTGCGCAACGGGTTGGCCGCCGGCATCCAGCAGGCGCAGGCCGGGCACGGCGTCGATCTGGCCGATGCGGGTGACCAGGGTCTGGCTGGTGTGGGCGGCGTGCTGTACGGCCGCGCGGGCGGTGGCGGGCGCGGTGAAGACCAGTTCGTAGTCATCGCCGCCGGCGAGCGCCATGTCCAGTCCGGTGGCCTCGGGCAGCTGCTTCAGGGCTTCGCTGGTGGCGTGGGAATGCTGCACGAAGCCGGTGTCCAGCGTGGCGCCGCAGCCCGACGCGCGCAGGATGTGGCCGAGGTCGCCGAGCAGCCCGTCGCTGATGTCGATGGCCGCGTGGGCCACGCCGCGCAGCGCAGCGCCGAGGGCCACCCGGGGCGTGGGCATCTCCATGCGGTCGCGGGCTTCGGCAAAGGCCGGTGCGGGCAAGGTGAGTGTGCCGCGGAAGACTTCGAGGGCCATGCGGGCGTCGCCCAGCGTACCGCTGATGTAGACGTCATCCCCCGGGAGTGCGCCGCTGCGCAGCAGGGCCTGGCCAGAGGGGATTTCGCCGAAAACGGTGATGCACAGGTTGAGCGGGCCGCGTGTGGTGTCGCCGCCGACGAGGGCGCAGCCATGTGCGTCGGCCAGCGCGAACAGGCCGTCGGAAAACGCGGCCAGCCAGGCGGCGTCGGCCTGCGGCAGCGCCAGCGCCAGCGTGCAGGCCAGGGGCGTGGCGCCGCTGGCCGCAAGGTCGCTGAGATTGACCGCCAGCGCCTTGTGCCCCAGCCGGAACGGATCGACGGTGGAGAGGAAGTGCCGGCCCTCGACCAGCATGTCGCTCGACACGGCGAGCTGCATGCCGGGCGCCGGGCGCAGCAGCGCGCAGTCGTCGCCAATGCCGAGGTCGACCCGGCCGCTCGCGGGCAGGGCGCTGCTGCTGCGGGGTGGCAGCGGGCGGGCGAAGTAGCGGGCAATGAGGTCGAATTCACCCATGGCAGCGGCAGAGCATACTGCCTGCGCGGGCGTGTCAGGCCGGTGTGCCGCGGAATTTCTGGGCCGCCTGGCGGATCACCTCGGCCAGCAGGCGCTCCTGGGTCTGGCGCTCGCGCAGCCAGCGGGCGTCATTGTGGTTGCGGTTGACGTCGGCGCGCAGCAATTGGATGGCGCTGGCGGCGCCCAGGCTCTCCGCATGGCGGCCGAGCTGGTGCATGGTCAGCAGGATGTGTTCGCGCAGCGCCATGTGTTCGCCGGTGGCCGGGTCCACATACACCGCATCCAGCCCGAAGCGGCAGGCCTGGAAGCGGTTGTAGGTGTAGACCAGGTAGTCGTCATCGGCGGGCATGAAGGGCGCGTCGCGCATCAGCCAGGCCGCCAGCGACTGCACGTAGCCGGCCAGCGCGGCGGCACGCTCGATGGTGAGTGGCGTGTCGAACACGCGGATTTCGATGGTGCCGAATTCGGGCTTGGGCCGGATGTCCCAGTAAAAATCCTTCATGCCCTTGACCACGCCGGTACGGGTCATCTTGTCGAAGTAGACGGTGAACTCGTCCCAGGTGAGCGCGAACGGCGCGCGGCCCGACAGCGGGAAGGCAAATACCGAATTCAGCCGGGCCGAGTCGAAAGCCGTGTCCTGCCCCTGCACATAGGGCGACGAGGCCGACAGCGCAATGAAGTGCGGGATGTAGCGCGACATGCGGTGCAGCAGCACCAGCGCGGTGTCGGCATCGGGGCAGCCCACGTGCACGTGCTGGCCGAAGATGGTGAACTGCTTGGACAGGTAGCCGTACAGACTGGAAAGTTCGCGGAAACGCGGTTTGTCGTAGATGCGCCGCTCGTGCCATTGCTGGAACGGGTGGGTGCCACCGCCGACCACGGCGATGTTGAGCTTGTCGGCGCTTTTCACCAGAGCGTCGCGGACCTGTGTCAGCTGGCCCAGTACTTCGGATGCCGAGTTGCAGACGCCGGTGGAAATTTCGATCATGCTCGACGTCATTTCCGGCACCACGCTGCCCGGCAGCTTGTGATTGGCCATCAGGCGCAGCATGTCCTCGGCGTAGGGCGCGAGGTCGTAGTCGTGGGTGTTGACGAGCTGCAACTCCAGCTCGACGCCGAGCGACAGCGCGGCCGAATGCTGGAAGGGCTCCAGCCGGGCGGGCGTGTCGTCGGGCATGGGGGGCGATGTGTCAGCCACGGGTATCTCCTGCATGGTTGGCGAGTGCGGCCGGGTCCCAGGGCTTGGAGCATTCGCCCGCGCGGTACAGCACCACCGTGGCCACCACGGCACCCAGCACTTCCATCAGCAGGATGGCCGGCAGGCCGATGCGGGCGATGCGGGCGCCCAGCACCGGCGAGGCACTGACGAACTGCGACACCAGCAGCAGCGCCACCGACGACATCGGCGACATCGCGCAGCCCACCCACAGCGCCTGCTTGAAACGCGCACCGCTGCCCACGTTGGCCACCGCCACGCCGCCCACCTTGGCCAGCGCGCGCACCAGCACCAGCACGATCACCACGCCGGCCACCGGCCGGCTCCAGTCGGCCTGCGCCGCCACGGTGGAAACGAGTACGAACATCAGCATGATGAGGATGGACGACGCGGTGCCCAGCTGGTGCGGCCAGGCCCAGGGCCGTGGATTGAGCTGCTTCAGCAGCATGCCGCCAATGAGTGCGGCCAGCGGCGCCGAGCCGCCAAAATGTGCGGCCAGTGCGGTGGCTGCGGCAATCAGCGCGAGCAGCAGCATGGCGGTGTTCTCGCTGGTGGGGCTCATGATGCGCAGGGCGCTGCGCAGCGTGAGCGCCAGCAGGCCACCGACCACCAGCGACAGGCCCAGCACCACCACCACCGGGTACAGCGTGGCCGATAGGCCGGTGTGGGTGCTGTCCATCAGGCCGGCCTTGGCGCTGCACAGCGTCAGCGCATACAGCGTGCTCAGTGTGCTCAGCACCACCGCGCGCTCGGTCACCGGTCCGGAGGCGCGGGTGTCGCGCACCACGCGGGTCAGCACGGCGGGCGAGGCGGCCATCGCCACCAGCGCCAGCGGGCTGGCGATGTTGGCCTGCACATCCAGTGCCCGCAGCACCAGGTACACCGCAATGAAGGTGATGGTCGATTCGGCCAGGCTCTGCACCAGCACCATCGGGTTGTAGCGGAACCAGCGCAGCGGAATCCGGCCACCGGCCTCGAACAGCACCACGGCTACGCCCAGCTCCAGCAGGAACAGGCCGGTGCCCTGCAACGGCCACACCGCGCCACTGAAACCCGCCAGCCCGGCGAATGTGCCGACAACGGAGTAGCCCAGCACCTTGGGCAGGCCGGAATAGCGCTGCACCAGGTGGCCGGCGGCGGCGGCGATCGCCAGCAGCAGGGACCATTGCAGTGTGGGCAGCCCGGCAGACGGCTTGAGCCAGTCGGCCCAGTCTGTCCAGACGGCCAGCAGTTCATTCATGGCGGAGGTCCTTTGTCCACTGTTGTTCTGGGGCGGCGCACGGCGCCCGGGGTTGCGCAGGCACCCCTGCGGGCGCAGCCGCGAAGCGGGTGGCAACACTGGGAGTCAATGTAGCGGTTTTGCCGGTGCACGGCTGTAGGACGGTGCCGATAGCTGACGGGGTGCTGGCCGGCAACTCAGAGGGCGGGCGGCAGGGCAACGCGGGAATCGTGCGCCGGCACGAAAAAGCTCGCGGGTGCGCTCCGCCAGCGTGCCCAGATGGCAGCGCGGATGCGGGCGCGGTCCACGCCACTGACGTTGTGGGCCTGCAATGCCAGCCGGAAAGCCAGGTAGAAGCTCACGCCGAGGTTGAGCGCGCCAATCACCGGAATGGCGGCCACGCACCACCACAGCGCCGGCAGGCGGACGACTTCCCAGCCCAGCGCTGCGCAGGCGGCGGCGAGCTGGCCGGTGGACAGCGTGACGTGGCGTGCCTCCAGCCCCAGGCCAAAGAAGTCGGCAAATGCGGGCACCAGGCCCAGCATGAAGCCCAGCGCGATGTTAGATGCGAAGCCCGACACATGGCCGCGCATGAAACGGGCCCAGCGATCAGCGCGCGCCGGGCCCAGCACGGCCGTGATGCGCGGGTTGTAGCGCATCGCCGAATCGAGCCGGTAGAAAACGAACCAGTTTTCGAACCAGCCGGCGATCAGGCTGGCGGCAAACAGCAGCACGCCGGTGAACGCGGCGAAAAAGGCAGCCGGCCCGAGCAGCGTCAGCGCGTGCAGCACATGCTGGGCTTCCCTGGCATCGATCATCGGGTGGCCCGTTGCAAACTGGATGGCTGCGCTCATCAGCAGCACCACCGGGAACACCATCAGTACGTTGCCCAGCACGGCCGCCACCTGCGAGCGCACGAGGTGGGTGACTTCATCGACGAAGGTTTCCAGGGCCTCGCCGGAACCGATGTCCTTGAGCCGTGCCGCCATGGCAGGGGCGGTCATGGCCGGCTGCTTGGTGGCCAGGGTGCAGTGCAGCAGCTGGATCAGCACGAAGCTCGCTGCGTACATGGCCCCCGCCCAGAAACCACCCCAGAACACCGACAGGCCGAGCCCGGCGAGCAGGAACTTCAGCAGCGTGGTGACGGCGGTGAGCGCGCCGCCCCCGGCCGCCTTGCCCAGCATGTCGCGGTATTCAGCCCGGTTGCGGGTGATGTAGTGTTCGCCGGTTTCCGCACTGCGCTCGGCCATCTTGGCGGCCAGCAGTGTCGAGTTGGCGGCCACCAGCGCACGGATGCTGTGGCGGTCCTGCCCCACATGCACCAGACGCGCCAGCAATCGCGCGGCGCTGACTGCCGGGGCCGGCGAAAGCAGGCAATCGAGCAGCTCGCGGATGCGCAGGATGCGTTCGCGCACCTGGCGCAGCCGGAACACGAGGCCCACGGAGATGCCGTGGTCATCCAGATGCGAGTACACGCTGGCCACCGCCTGGCGGCAGGCCTCGAGCCGTTCGCGCAGCTGGACCGCAGTGGCCTGCACCACGGCGTCGTCCCGCGAGCCGCGCATCAGCGCAACCTGCAGCTGCGCCACTTCGAGCGCGAGCGCATGGAAGGGCTGGGCCCGCAGCGCGGGCTCGCTCATGCGCAGCCGCAGCTCCGGCGAGAAGCCGGCCGCGCTCACCTGGCTGCTGCAGTAGGCAATGGCTTCGAGCAGCGTGGCCTGCCAGTGGTCCGGCGCGGCGGGATGGGTGGGCTCCTGCAGCAGTGCGCCCAGGCGGGCCAGCAGCGCTTCGTCGAGCAGGGCCAGCCACTGGGCGTCGAAACGGGTGGGCAGCGCCAGTGCGAACAGTTCGGACGCATCGATGGTTTCCGGCGTGCCCGGCAGCAGCTTGCGCCGCAGCCGCTCGGCCAGTTCGCTGAGGAACGCGGTGCGCGGCGCAAAGCCGAAATCGGCGAGCAGGATGGTGATGTCCACCGTCTGCCGCAACCGCTGCCACCAGGCGCGCAGGCGGCCACGGGTTTCGGGCCGGGCTTCAAGCGCATCCAGCAGCAGCTGGATGCGGTCCACGGCCGCCTGGGGCGTGCTCTGGTCGCCGCGGATCCAGGTCAGCAGATTGATCAGCCAGAGGTGGCGGCGCGCCAGCCCGGCCTGCGGATCCAGGGTGTCAAGCAGTGTGGTGAGTTCGTACACAGGAGATGGAATGCCGGGTTCAGTGCAGGACGCGGTTGCTGCCGGCGCCGCTGGCCTCCAGCACGAACAGGCCGATCGGGGCTTCGAAGCGCGCCCCATCCTCGGCGACGCAGAAGTAGCTGCCATGCATGGTGCCCGTGGCGGTGCGTAGCCGGCTGCCGCTGCTGTACTGGAAGGATTCACCGGGCTTGAGCAGCGGCTGCTGGCCCACTACGCCCAGCCCCTTGACCTCTTCCGTGTGGCCACCGGCATCGCAGATGATCCAGTGCCGGGCAATCAGCTGCGCGGCCACGGTGCCGGTATTGGTGATGGTGACGGTATAGGCGAAGCTGTACACCCGGTCTTCGGGGGACGATTGATCGGGCAGAAACTCCGGCTCGACGCCGACGCTGAATTCGTAAGTGGCCATGCTGCCATCCTACCTGCTTGGTTCCGCTGCCGGTTGTTGGCGCCAGCCCGCAAGCCTGCGAAAATAACGGGCATGCGCACCACTCCTCCCACCAGCTTTCGCATTGCCCCATCCATTCTGTCCGCCGATTTTGCCCGCCTGGGTGACGAGGTGGCCACCGTCATTGCGGGCGGCGCCGACTGGATCCATTTCGACGTGATGGACAACCACTATGTGCCCAACCTGACCTTCGGTCCCATGGTATGCCAGGCGCTGAAGCCCCACGCCAGGAAGCCCGACGGCACGCCGGTGCCAATCGACGTGCATCTGATGGTGCAGCCGGTCGACGCGCTGGCCGCCGCCTTTGCCGCCGCCGGTGCCGACTACATCAGCTTCCATCCCGACGCGTCGACCCATGTGCACCGCAGTGTGCAGGCCATCCGGGCTGCGGGCTGCAAGCCTGGCCTGGTCTTCAACCCGGCTGCGCCGCTCGATGTGCTCGACTGGGTGATCGACGACATCGACCTGGTGTTGATCATGAGCGTCAACCCCGGTTTTGGCGGCCAGGGTTTCATCGACTCGGCGCTGCGCAAGATCGAAGCGGTGCGCAAGCGCATCGATGCGTCGGGCAAGGATATCCGGCTCGAAGTCGACGGCGGCATCAAGACCGACAACATCGCCCGCGTGGCCGCTGCGGGCGCCGATACGTTCGTGGCCGGCAGCGCCATCTTTGGCAAACCGGACTACGAGGCCGTGATCACCGCCATGCGGAGCGCCCTGAAAGGAGCGGAATGACAGCACTTCCACCATTTCGTTACAACCCCCCCATGTTGCGGTCAGGCGCCCGGGCTTCGGTGCGCGGCATGGAGTGCCCCCTGCGCCCGCCATGCTGGCCCGTCTTGCACACAGGCTGCTGAAGCGCGCTTTCCGCCGGCTGGTGCGCCGTGGCGCACTGACGGTACTGCTGCCCTCCGGCGAGCGGCAGGTGTTTGGCGACGGCACGGTCCCCGCCGCCACCATCCGTTTCACCGACAACCGGGCCATCTGGGCGCTGCTGCGCGACCCCGAGATGCAACTGGGCCAGCTTTTCATGGACGAGCGGCTGCGGGTGGAGCAGGGCACGGTGTACGACCTGCTGACCCTGCTCCTGCAGGATGCACGCAGCGTGCCGCCCTCGCCGGTGGTGCGGGTGATCGACGCGGTGCGCCTGGCCACGCGGCGCTTCGTGCAGCACAACGTGCCCCGGCGGGCGCGTGCCAATGTGGCGCACCACTATGACCTCGGCGACGATCTGTACACGCTGTTCCTCGACAGCGACCGCCAGTATTCCTGCGCTTATTTTGAGTACCCGGAACAAAGCCTGGAAGACGCGCAGCGCGCCAAGAAGCGCCATATCGCCGCCAAGCTGCTGGTTGAGCCCGGCCACCGCGTGCTGGACATCGGCTGTGGCTGGGGCGGCCTGTCGCAGTACCTGGCGCAGGTGGCCGGTGCCGGCCATGTCACCGGCATCACGCTTTCCACCGAACAGCTGGCCTACGCCCGGCGGCGCGCCGAAACTCCGGGCCTGGCCGGGCGGCTGGATTTCCGGCTCGAAGACTACCGGGCCACGCAGGGCCGCTTCGAGCGCATTGTGTCGGTGGGCATGTTCGAGCATGTGGGCATTGGCTACCACGACGCTTTCTTCCGCCAGTGCCGCGAGCTGCTCACCGACGACGGCGTGATGCTGCTGCACTTCATCGGCAACTCCGATGTGCCCGATTTCACCAATCCGTGGATCGTCAAGTACATCTTTCCCGGTGGGCACATTCCTTCGCTGTCGGAATGCACGCCAGCCATCGAGCGCGCCGGGCTGGTCATCACCGACATCGAGGTGCTGCGCCTGCACTATGCGCAAACGCTGCGGCTGTGGCGCCAGCGTTTCATGGCGCGCCGGGCCGAGGCGGTGGCGCTGTACGACGAGCGCTTCTGCCGCATGTGGGAGTTTTACCTGTCGCTGTCGGAAGCGGCGTTCCACTACCAGGACATCGCCATCTTCCAGATCCAGCTGGCCCGCCGGCAGGAGAGCGTGCCGCTGACCCGCGACTATGTCGGCCAGCGCGAAGCCGCGCTGGCGCGCCGCGAGGCGGCTGTTGCGGGCGTGTGAACCTGTGGGCTCCGCGGACTGCGGGGATGCCCGTCCTTCCGCTGATTCCTTTGGTTATGTATACCGAGAACGTGCTCTGCCAATTCTGCTTCCGCAATGGGCCCCGAGGGCTTGCGTTCATATCTGGTTGTGTATCGGGATTGCCTGCCACGTAGTCTTTCAAGACTATTCGACCTTGACGGTTCGCAGCTAGAGAGCCTAACGGAGAGCAGCGTCGATTCTGTCGCAGCTTGACAGGGTAACAGTTGACTGCTGCCGGTTGTATGGATGCATTGTTACGGCGTAATTGACCATGTATGGTCGCTTACCCATCGGCAGAGTTGTTGTCCAGTATGGTGGTCCAAGCACGACTCATGGCGTCAAATGCAAGCTTGACCGCTGCGCTCTTTTCGGCCTTCGCTAGACGAGCGAAACTCATCACAGCGTCGAGGGATACACGATCTGCCACGTCCAACCCATGTGCGTGGCTTTCTTGAATGGCCAAGGAGTCTCGCGCCAAGCAGAGTCCTACGCCTGATCGAACCAGTGCCAGCATCGAACTTTCCTGATCGACCATCGCCACGCCATTTTGGCTCAGGCCAAGGGGCTCGAGCTTCGCAGCGATAAGGCGGTGGTGCACTGATGCGGGTGGCGTCATGATCCACGGCAACCGGACAAGCTCTGGCCAGTCGCGACCTTGAATTTGAGGTCCCCAACCAGGGGGGGCCACCACCCGATAGGTAAAGCGAGTCAGAGGTCGAGTGTGGAGCCGTTCGTCGTCAATGGGCAAAAGTCTCCGGCTGCCTTTGGCGTTCAGTGCGGGACTGAGTGCATATGCAACGTCCAGCTCACCTTTGAGAAGAGCGTCCATGACCTCGCCGCTCATGCCTTGGCGCAACTGGGGTTGAATCTCTGGTGCCAATGCCACCAGTTCCCGGAGAAAGGCGCCTAGCCTGGTGAACTCGGGATCCAGGATTGTCCCGATCCGCAAGGTACCCGTGATGACCCCCTTCATCCGGTGGGCTGCCTGCAGGAAATCACTCTGTGCCTGTAAAGCACGCTCGGCGTGTTGCAAGAGCGTCGCGCCATCTCTCGTCAGCAAAACCCCGTTGCTGGTTCGACTGAAAAGATTGAGCCCGGTGATTTCGGCGAGCTGCTTGAGCTGCAGGCTGACTGCGGGCTGCGTCAGATTCAGCTTCTGCGCTGCCCGCGACACGTTGCCTTCACGGGCGGTGACGACAAAAGCCTTCAAGGCGCGGAGATCCAGGGTCTTTGACATATGAATTATTTATATCAAATAGCAGCCGATCTGATTGGAATTTGGTTTGGAAATTTTTTAACATCCGATCGTTGCTGGGTGATCAGCTTTTACACCTTCATTATCGACGGAGCAATTATGAATACTGTAAATAACCTGGAGCGCCAGGCCGTAGAGGCTGATGCCCTCCAGTCGATCGTCCATTACGTGGATGGACAGGTGCGCATCAAGACCTTCAACGAGGCCGTTCGTCTGATTAACGCGCACGAATTGGGCAACGGCATATCGTGCTGCACCAGCGACGGCACGGAAGGCGTGCGCTTCTACACCCGTCAGAAGAGCGTGGTGCAGCGCTGGCCGGCGTCGGTCGTCCGGGGCGCCGAGTTCTCGATGCTGGTCCCGAAGTGACGCGCTGACCGCACTGGAAGCCGCCATGCAAAGCCAGACCTTCGATTACATCGTCATTGGCGCCGGCACGGCGGGCAGCCTGCTCGCCAACCGGCTGTCCGCCGACTCCCGCAACAGCGTGCTGCTGGTCGAAGCCGGGGGCCGCGACAGTTACCCGTGGATCCACATCCCGGTGGGTTACCTGTACTGCATCGACAATCCGCGCACCGACTGGCGCTTCAAGACCGAGGCCGAGCCCGGGCTCAACGGCCGCAGCCTGATCTACCCCCGTGGCAAGACGCTGGGCGGCTGCAGCAGCATCAACGGCATGATCTACATGCGCGGCCAGGCGCGCGACTACGACGCCTGGGCCGACGCCACCGGTGAAAGCGCCTGGCGCTGGGATGCGTCGCTGAACGACTTCATGGCGCACGAGGACCACCACGGCCTGGACACCACGGCACCGCGCAGCACCCTGGGCGCCCGCCATTTCGTCGATCCCCGGCAGGCGCAAATCGCCGCGAAGGAAGAGGCGCGGCGCTTCCACGGCCACGGCGGCGAATGGCGGGTCGAGAAGCAGCGGCTGCGCTGGGAAATTCTCGACGCCTTCGCCCATGCCGCCCAGCAGGCTG
>DASWYJ010000153.1:0-7056 GCA_036405035.1 Burkholderiaceae bacterium | reverse complement strand
AATTCCGCATACCAAGGTTACGGGGCGGACGACGAAAAGCCCCTTGCGGGGCTTGTGGCGAGGGAGGGTCGGGGGCCGCTCAGAACAGCAGGAAGCCCGACAGGGGTTGCAGTACCGCCAGGGCGGGCGTGGGCTCGGCCGGCGCCAGCAGGGAGCTGAGCGGTGCCAGCGGGCTGCCGGCGCTCATGAGGCTGTCCAGCAGCGGCGGCGGGAAACCACCGAGCAGGTCCAGGCCTATGCCGAGGAAGGGCAATCCGCTGGGAATGGATACCAGACCCTCGGGCAGGGCCAGGCCGTTGGAGAACGGCAGGCCGTTGATGGGCAGTGCGTCCGCCAGCGGCGCAAGGCCGGCCAACAGCGGCTTGTCGTCCGGAACGCCGGGGATGTGGGAGAGCAGGTAGGCGTACGAGGTCAGTTGGTTGAGCGCCGGCAACCCTCCGCCAAGGAGACCTCCGAGAGGCAGGCTATCAAGTAGGGACAACATGGTGAACTCCAAAAAAATCGATGCCTGATCTTAATTATTCGCGCCAAATTTTTATGATTTTTTATTGCTTACGTATTTGATCGGGTGGTTTCCCGCAATACATGCTTAAGTATGCATTTTGACGGTTTTGAATAGGTTAGAAAAATACGTACGTATTTGTATAGGGGTAAACCAGAGCAAACATTGAAGCAACTTTTTTGCCGTACTTTGAGAAAAATAGGGCTGTTTTCGAAGATTTTCTATGAAATAAAGTCTCAAGGGGTGCGATCGGATGATGCGAAGAATGATTTTGGTATTAACCCTTAGGTATTCGCTTAGGCAATTGTTCATTCCGCAATGGAATCGGGTTCCGCTACATTCATTTCATGCTATTGCGCATGCATTAACCACGAATTTGAAGGGAGTCCGGAATGATTGCAATGAATCGATGGAAGCTGGCGGTGCTGGTATTGCCGGTGCTGGCCGCCTGTGGAGGAGGAGGGGGGGAAGGGGCTGATGCCGGCACCACGTCCGTGATGTCGCTGAAGGTGCCGGCAGGCAGTGCCGACCCCGAAACCGGCGGGGTGCTGATGTCGGGTGGTTCCCTGGCCACCACAACCGCCACCAGCACCACGACCACCGGCACCAGCACGGTTGCCGTGCAGGCCAGCGCGGGCGCCAGTGTCAACCCGGGCAAGCCCTCGCTGCTCGATGGCCTGCTGGCCGGGCTGCTGCCGGCGGGGGGTAACCTGGGGCAGATTCTCGATCCATCGGCTGCGGCCAATCCGGCGGTGCCCAAGCCCGAGTCGTGCGACGAGGGTGACAATCCGGAAAAGGGCCAGCAGGGCCAGACCTCGGTGGCCGAGCGCTTCAACGGCGCCAACAAGGTGGCGCGCAGCTGCAACCTGAAGCTGGTGGGCCAGTACCAGGGCGAGGGCACCACCTGGTACAGCACCGCCTACACGCACACCGACGGCCCCAACAAGGGCGTGGGTTGCAAGTACTTCGGCACCGCGTCGGCCGGCATCAACTTCAAGAAGTCGCAGGGTGTGCAGGTGGTCGATGCGACCGACCCGACCAACCCCAAGCTGGCCACCAACCTGGCCAGCCCGGCCTTCTACCGCGGCACCTGGGAAACGCTCAAGGTCAACGAGAAGCGCAAGCTGCTGGCCGGCGTGGGGGTGAACTTCGGCTATGACTCGCTGGCCTTCGACGTGTACGACATCAGCGACGATTGCCGCAAGCCCAAGCTGCTCAACAGCTTCCTGGGCAGCTCGCGCGTCAGCAAGCCGGCCAACATCCTGGGCCACGAGGGCAACTGGGCGCCGGACGGCATGACGTACTACTCCACCGGCCTGTTCACCGGTTCGCTCAATGCCATCGACGTGAGCGATCCGAAGTCGCCCCGGTCCATCTACTTCGGCACCTCGATCATCAGCAACCACGGCTTCAACCTGAGCGATGACGGCAACCGGATGTACCTTTCGATGGCCTTCCCGGCCGGTATCCTGATTCTGGACACCAGCGACATCCAGGCGCGCAAGCCTTTCCCGGTGGTGAAGCAGGTGGGCAGCCTGTTCTGGAACGCGCTGGGCCTGGGCCAGATGACCATCCCGGTGAAGTATGGCGACAAGCCCTACCTGATCGCAGTGGACGAACTGGCCGCCGAAGGCGTGCGCATCATCGACATTGCCGACGAAACCAAGCCCAGGACGGTGTCGCACATCCAGCTGGAAGCCATGCTGCCCAAGAACGCCAAAACCCGCCGCGAGGAGATCAACGGCAATGGCTGGTTCGGCTACGAGGCGCACTACTGCCGGGCCGACAACAAGGTCAACCCGACCGCGCTGGCCTGCGGCTTCCTGCAGTCGGGGGTGCGGGTGTTCGACATCCGCAATCCGGCCAAGCCGCGCGAAATCGCGTACTTCAACCCGGCATCGCAGATGGACAAGCCGCGCGAGGCACTGGCCGGCTCGGAGCACGCCTGGGGCATCATCGGTGGCGCACCCACCAACCTGTCGGAGGCGGGCAACAAGGATCTGTCCACCATTCTGCGGACCACGGCCCTGCGTTCCAACCTGACGACCGACTTCTGCTCGTCCAGCGGCTTCTTCATGGGACCCTCCAAGAAGACCGGGCGCCAGCAGCTGTGGGTGACCTGCCAGGACAACGGCGCACTGTTCCTGGAGTTCACCAACAATGCTTACCCCCTGGCAGGCAGCACGGTAGGTGCCGGTGAATAGTCCGGCACACGGAGGCGGCGCAATGCTGACAAAACGTCGGTGGCGGGTCCTGGCGGTGGGGGCAGCCCTGGTAGCCGGGGGGCTGCTGGCGGCCTCTGCCGTGCCGGCCGCCTCCGGCTGGCGGCTGTGGGGTGGCGGGGCCGGCAGCGCCGGCACCCTGCTGCCGGTGCCGGCCAGCGGCACGGTGGATGTGGGTTTCGCCCAGTTCATGGTGCTGCACCACGACCAGGTGGTGGTGATGGGCCAGACGGCGCAGAAACGCGCATCGCCCATGGTCCAGGCCCTGGGGCGCAAGCTGGCGTCCGACCAGCTGGTGGAGATCGGCCAGCTCAAGGGCTGGCTCACCCTGTGGAACAAGCCCTGGATGGCCGCCACCACCGACATGGCCAGCTGGATGCCGATGCGGCCGGACACGGTGGATCCCGTGGCGCTGACCAACTACCTGGAGTTGTGCCGCCAGACGCCGGGTGGCATGCCCGGCTCGGCCAGCATGGACGACATCGACCGGCTGGAGCAGAGCACCGACCCGCGGCAGGCCGATACCCTGTTCCTGCAGTACATGATCCGCCACCACCAGGGCGGCGCGCCCATGCTGGTGTATGCCGCCCAGCATGCGGAAACCCTGGTGGTCCGGCAGGCGGCCTGGCGCATGCTGCTGGACCAGACCAAGGAGGTCATGCAGATGGGCGCGCTGCTGCGCAACCTGGGCGAGCACCCGCTGCCCGCGCCGGTGCCACCGCCCGACCTGCAGGCGCTGATCGACTCGCTCAAGTCGGCGCCCAACCGGGTGGTGCAGCGCATCGACCAGCAGCCGCTGTTGATGCAGGGGCGGCCGGGAGGTGGGTAGCGCCACCGCCGGCGGGGAAACACGGTGTCGGAGTGGCCCTGGGCCGCTCCGGCATTTTCTTTTTGGATGAATACGGGTAATCTGGTACATGCACGAGCCGCAGCCATAGCGGCTGCCACAGGGGAGACACACCATGTCCATGGATGCCATCAGCAGAGTGCTGTTGCTGGACGCACAGGGAAATCCGACCGACCGCCACCTGCTGGTGGATTCCAGCGATTGGGATGCGATCCGGGTCTTCTCCAGCGAGGTGTACATGCCGTACACCGTGTCGCCGCTGGGCAAGGACATCAAGCCCCGCTCGGTGTTGCGTGCGGCTGGCATCGGTGGCTTCACGCTGAGCCGGTTCAACTACGGCATTGGCGTCAACATCCGTGATTTCTCACCCGAGGCCGGCACCGGCATGGTGCTCACCACGATCCGCGGCTCGGCTCGCCACTGGGCCGACCGGCAGAAATCGGCCGACACCGGCGTCGGCGAAACCTACCTGGTGGACAACAGCCGTACCGACTACTGGGTGGACTTCGACCCCGCGCACCTGCAGGTCAACCTGTGTTTCCAGCACGACATGCTGGCCGACCTGTACACCCGCTGGTACGGCGCGCCGGCCGACGAGCGGCTCTGGCATGGCAAGGTCAAGTTTGGTGGCATGGGCTCCAGTTGGATGGCGCTGCTCGAATATGCCTGTCGCTGCGTGATCGACATGCCCGATGAAACCGAGAACGGCCCGCTCGGCAAACACCTGGAGGAACTGCTGGGCATGCACCTGCTGATGCAGTGGCGGCAGAACCTGGGGCAGGAGAGCTTCCAGCATGTGCCGCGGCTGGCGCCAGCCCAGGTGCGGCGCGCCGAAGACTACATCCGCCAGTACGCCGCCGATGTACCCACGCTCACGCAGATCGCCAACGTGGTGGGGGTGAGTGTGCGTTCGCTGAACCGGGCCTTCCATGAATTCCGCGGCTACACGCCGATGGATTTCCTGCGGGAGGAACGCTACCGCGCCGTGCGTGCTGCCCTGATGGCCGCACCCATGGGCCACACGGTGGCAGCGGTGGCCTCGATGTGGGGATTCACCAACCTCGGGTTGTTCGCGGTGAACTACAAGCGCAAGTTCGGCGAATCCCCCTCGCAGACCATGCGGCGGCTGCGCACGCACTAGGCGGTTTGTCATCGTGCCCGCCACCGCCCGTTCGTCAATGCACGAGCCCCGCATGCCGCCGGGCATGTCTGCCATGGGCCGGGTGCTCACCGTGGATGCACAGGGCCAGCCCACCGACCGGCATTTGCTGGTGGCGTCGGACCGGTGGGAGGATATCGAGGCATTCACCGACACGGTGTATGCGCCGCTCACGGTCCGGCCGCTGGGCCGGGAGCGCAAGCCACACTCGGTGCTGCGGGCTGCTGCCATCGGGGGCTTCACGCTGAGCCGCTTCAGCTATGGCATTGCAGTCAAGGTCAGTGAGCTGTCGCCCGAATCCGGCATCGGTATCGTGCTGACGACGATCGGTGAACCGGCGCGCCACTGGTCCAGCAACAGCCGCTTTGACGATACGGCCTTTGGTGAGAGCTTTCTGGTGGATGCCAGCCTTGCCGAATACCGGGTCGAGTTCCAGCCGGACCACCAGCAGATCAACCTGAGTTTCCAGCACGACATGCTGGCTGATCTGTACGGGCGCTGGTACGGCGCACCGCCCGACCCGCGCATGTGGAAACAGACTGTGAAGTTCGGCGGCCTGCAGTCGAGTTGGATGGCCTTGCTCGAATACGCCAGCCGCTGCGTCATCGACATGCCCGAAGAGGCCGAAAACGGCCCGCTCGGCAAACACCTGGAGGAACTGCTGGGCATGCACCTGCTGATGCAGTGGCGACAGGGCATGGGGCTGGAACATTCCAGGCCGGTGCCCCGGCTGGCCCCGGTGTACGTGCGCCGCGCCGAAGAGTTCATCTGCGCGCATGCGCACGAAGCCCCCACGTTGACGGCCATCGCTGCAGCCATCGGTGTGAGCGTGCGTTCGCTGAATCGCACGTTCCAGGAATTCCGTGGCTACACACCGATGGATTTCCTGCGGGAGAAACGCTACCGGGCTGTGCGTGCCGCACTGATGGCCGCGCCCATGGGCCATACGGTGGCAGCGGTGGCCTCCCTGTGGGGCTTCACCAATCTGGGCCTGTTCGCGGTGAACTACAAGCGCAAGTTCGGCGAATCCCCCTCGCAGACCCTGCGCCGGCTGCGCCCCCGCTAGAGTACCCGGCGCGTGGACTCCCTGCACCATGCCCTGACACGCGACGCCCTGGGCGAGCCCACGGCGCGCCACCTGGTGGTGGCCTCGCGCGACTGGGACGAAATCAAGCTGTGGTCCGACGAGGTCTACATGTCCTACACCGTGCGGCCCACCGGCAAGGCACGGCGGCCCGATTCGTCGCTGTACGCAGCAGCGGTGGGGGGCTTCACGCTCAGCCGCTTTCATTACCGCATTCCCATCACGGTGGATGACTTTTCGCCCGAGGCCGGCATGGCCATGGTGCTGACCAGCCTGCACGGCGTGGTGCGGCACTGGCGCGACGACGGCAGCGCAGTGGAGACCGGCGTGGGCGAGTCCTACCTGGTTGACCCGAGCCATACACCTTACCGCGCCGATTTCGATATCCACCACCTGCAGCTCAACCTGGTGTTTCCGCAGCAACTGCTGGCCGATCTGCACCTGCGCTGGTATGGCGAAGCCGCCGACGAGCGCATGTGGCGCCAGACCCTGAAGTTCGGTGGTGCGCAGTCGAGCTGGATGGGGCTGCTGGCCTACTGTGCCCGCTGCGTGACCGACCAGCCCGAACAAACCGATTCGGGCCCGCTGGGCCGCCACCTGGAGGAGCAGCTGGGCCTGTACCTGTTGAGCCAGTGGCGCGCCCAGCTCGCGCTGAATGGCGGGCATGGCGTGCGCCGTGCGCCCACCCGGCGCGACGTCGATGCCGCCGCCCACTACCTGCGCACCCACGCGGCACGGGTGCCCACGGTGTCGGAGGTGGCGCTGGCAGTGGGTGTGCCCGCCAGTGCACTGCGCAAGGCCTTCGCCACCGCGTACCAGATGACACCGATGGCTTTCCTGACCGACCAGCGGCTCCAGGGTGCGCGTGCGGCGCTGCTGGCCGCACCGGCCGGCGCCACGGTGGGCATGGTGGCGCAGGACTGGGGGTTCTCCAGCGTGATGATGTTCAGCGTGGCCTACCAGCGCCGCTTCAACGAATGGCCGTCGCAGGCGCTGCGGCGGCTGCGTGCGCATTGAACGTGCGGCGCTCGGAAGGCCCCGCATGAGGCACGTACGTAGTTCCGTTGGCGGTGCGCATGCGGCCCTTGCCTGCGCATGACCGATAATCGCCGAATGCACCGCCTGCGCACCGCCCACTTCCTTGCACGTTGCGTGCTGGTGTGGTTTGCGTTGTCCATCGGTGCGGCCATTGCCTCGCCGTTCATCAACCCGCAGGACACCCAGCTCATCTGCTCGGGCACC
>DASWYJ010000152.1:0-1801 GCA_036405035.1 Burkholderiaceae bacterium | reverse complement strand
GTGGTGGTGGGTGACTCGCTGAGCGCCGAATACGGCCTCAAGCGGGGCACCGGCTGGGTGGCGCTGCTGCGGGAACGGCTGCTGCGCGAGAAGGTGGCAGCCAGCGTGGTCAATGCCAGCATCAGCGGCGACACCACCTCGGGCGGGCGCAGCCGCCTGCCGGCACTGCTGGCCACCCACAAGCCCAGCCATGTGCTGATCGAGCTCGGCGGCAATGACGCGCTGCGCGGCCTGCCGCTGGACATGACCGCCGACAACCTGACGCAGATGGTGCAGGCCGCGCAGCAGGCCGGCGCCAAGGTGCTGCTGCTCGCCGTGCAGGTGCCGCCCAACTACGGCGGCGACTACACGCGGCGCTTCGCTGCCACCTATGCGCAGGTCGCACGCACGCACCGGCTGCCGCTGGTGGAGTTTCTGCAAGGCGTGGCCGACGGGCCCGACGCGGCCAGCCTGTTCCAGGCCGACCGCATCCACCCCAATGAAAGCGCGCAGGCCCGCCTGCTCGGCAACGTCTGGCCGGCGCTGCGCAAGCTGCTGGCCTGAACGCGGCGCGGAGGGGAAATGGAGAAGGGGACGGTGTGCCCCGGCGATCACACCGGCAGCACAGCGGAACCGCGCGATGGCGTGCTGCGCGGCCCGGGCCTCGGAACGTGTGGACGATCTCAGGCGGGTGGCGTGGCAGGATCGCCGCCGCCATCGGTGGCAGGACCGCCCTCGGGCGCGTCGTCGTCGGCCACCGCATCATCGCCCACGCCGTTCTTATTGTCGGCCTTGCGCTTGAGCTTCTCTTCCTTCTTGCGCTTCTTGGCCAGCTCTTTCTGGCGTTTTTCGTATCCGTAATTGGGTGTTGCCACGGGGCTGTCCGTTTCTGTGCTGATGGGTGGGGCGGTCGCCAATGGTAACGATAAAACCGGCCGGCTCACGCGGTGGCGTTCCACTGCGGGTTGAACGCCACCTCCCACAGGTGGCCATCGGGATCCTGGAAATAGCCGGCGTAGCCGCCCCAGAACGTGGCCTGCGCCGGCTTGACCATCCGCGCACCCGCCGCAGTAGCCTGGGCCATCACGGCATCCACTTCGCGGGCCGAACCGACGTTGTGGCCCAGTGAAAAACCGGTCGCGCAGGGAGCCTCCAGCGGCAGACCGGTGTCATGCGCCAGGCTGGCCCGCGACCACAGCGCCATGCGCAAGCCACCCTGCAGATCGAAAAAAGCCACCGCCCCGTGCGCGAATTCGGTGCCGACGATGCCGTCGGTTGGCCAGCCCAGGCCATCACGGTAGAAGGCCACGGCAGCAGCGAGGTCGCGCACCGCGAGCGTCAACAGGGTGATGCGGGCCTGCATGGCAGATCCGGTGCGCTAGGGCATGGCCCCGCTGGCGTCGCCTTCACCACCATCCAGGATGGCCAGCGCCTGCGCCAGATCGGCCCGCAGATCGGCCACGGCCTCCAGCCCGACGGAAAAACGCACCAGCACGCCCTTGTAGGGCCAGGCACTGGCGCTGCTGCGCATGCTGGCCACGTCGTACGGCACCACCAGGCTCATGAAGCCGCCCCAGGAATACCCCAGCTTGAACAGCCGCAGGCCGTCGCAGAAACGGTCGATGTCGGCAGCGGTGTAGGCCGCGTCGAACACCACCGAGAACAGGCCCGCCGCGCGGTCCGCGCACAGCGCGCGCCAATGGGTGTGGCCGGGCGAGCCAGGCAAAGCGGGATGCAGCACCTGCACGATCTCGGGCCGCCCCTGCAGCCAGGTGGCCAGCCCGCGCGCCGCTGCGTCGTGGGCGTCATAGCGCAGGTCCAT
>DASWYJ010000151.1:0-2576 GCA_036405035.1 Burkholderiaceae bacterium | reverse complement strand
GCGGCAGCTTCTCGGCCGAACACGGCGTGGGTGCGCTCAAGGTGCAGGAACTGGAGCATTACAAGGCGCCGGAAGCGCTGGCGATGATGCGGGCCATCAAGGCCGCACTGGACCCGCAAGGCACCATGAACCCGGGGCGGATGCTCCGGCCCACACCCGGTGGCATGCCATGACGGCGGGCATTGCCGTTCCCACGCTGGCGGGCACCCAGGTCACGCTGGAGCCGCTGCAGGCTGCGCATGTCCCCGCCCTGCTGCAGGCTGCGGCGGACGGTGAATTGTGGAACTCGCCCGTGACGGTCATCCCCGGGCCGGGCACGGTGGACGCCTATGTGGCAACCGCGCTGGCAGGCCGCCAGGCCGGCACCGTGATGCCCTTCGTCATCGTGCAGAGCGCCAGCGGGCGCATCGTGGGCAGCACCCGCTTCTGGAAGATCGACCGCACCCACCGCAAGCTCGAGATCGGCCACACCTGGCTGGGCCGCTCCATGCAGCGCACCGGCATCAACACCGAGGCGAAATTCCTGCTGCTGCGCCATGCGTTCGAGGACATGGCCTGCGTGCGCGTGCAGTTCACCACCGACGAGCTGAACACCGCGTCACGCGCGGCCATCGCCCGCATCGGCGCCCAGCAGGAAGGGATCGTGCGGCACGAACGCATCATGCCCGACGGGCGCAAGCGCAACTCGGTGCGCTTCAGCATCATCGATTCCGAATGGCCCGCAGTGCGGGCGCTGCTGCTGCAGAAGATGGCCCGCTGAGGCCGCCAGTCGCGGCTCAGGCCCGCTGCGGCACGGCGGCCAGAGCGGATTTCACCGCGGCCACCTGCTGGCCCGCCTCCTGGCCGGAAGCAGGCCTGGGCGCGCCTGCCAGCAGACTTTCCGCAATGAAGGCATCCACTGCATCATCAATGGCTTGCTGCCCCCGGTTCGCCTGTACCACCGCAACCAGCCGCAGCCATTGCTCGGGGGTGCACCGTTCGCGCAGAAAGGCGTAGCGGCTGGCAGCCTTTTCCTGCGGTATGGCCTGCTCGTGCCATTCCGGCACGCCGGAACAAGGGTCGGTCTGGTGGGTATGAAGGGGCATGGTGTCGGTTGTGTGCCGGATGAATATGCGCCCCGATACCGCTACGGACAACGACTAACACATTCGCTTACACCCGGCCAAGCGGGCGCGAGAGCGACCTTTCGGTCGGAAAACGGCCCCACAGAATCTGATGTTTCACTATAGAAAACATCCATAGTGCATTGTTTATAAAGGAATTTTTATAAGCGCTCTGCCTTGCCATCCCGGCGTATGTCACGCAGCATGAAAAGATAAAGCCCTTCCACCTTGTCACGGGCCCAGGGGGTTTTGCGCAGGAATTTCAGGCTGGACGCCACGCTGGGATCATGGGTAAAACAGCGCACCGGAATGCGCGCACCCAGCCCGCTCCAGCCGTAGTGCCCGGCCAGTGCGGTCACGATCTGCTCCAGCGTCACGCCGTGCAGAGGGTTGCGTGGCTGGGCGATGGGCGGGGGTGCGGTCATGCCGCTATTGTGGCGTGCGCCACCCCGCCCGGCCGGGCTCAGGCCAGTGCAGGCTCCGGTTGTTGCACCGGGCTGCGGATCAGGTGGTCAAACGCCGACAGCGCGGCCTTGGAGCCTTCGCCTGCGGCAATGACGATCTGCTTGAACGGCACGGTGGTCACGTCGCCGGCAGCGAACACGCCGGGCAGGCTGGTGGCGCACTTGGCGTCGATGACGATCTCGCCGTACTTCGACAGTTCGACCGTGCCCTTGAGCCACTCGGTGTTGGGCACCAGGCCAATCTGCACGAACACGCCGGCCAGTTCCACGCTGTGCTCGGTACCGGTGGTACGGTCCTTGTAGCGCAGGCCATTGACCTTCTGGCCGTCGCCGGTGATCTCGGTGGTTTGCGCGTGGGTGTGGATGGTGACGTTGCGCAGGCTCTTCAGCTTGGCCACCAGCACCGCGTCGGCCTTCAGCTGCTCGGCAAACTCGACCAGCGTGACGTGCTGCACCAGGCCGGCGAGGTCAATCGCCGCTTCCACACCGGAATTGCCGCCGCCAATGACGGCCACCTTCTTGCCCTTGAACAGCGGGCCGTCGCAGTGCGGGCAGTAGGCCACGCCCTTGTTTTTGTACTCTTGCTCGCCGGGCACGTTGACATTGCGCCAGCGCGCGCCGGTGGCGAGGATGACCGAGCGGCTTTTGAGTTCGGCGCCATTGGCCAGGCGCACCGTGGCCAGGCCGCCGGGTTCGCTCTCGGCCTCCAGCGCCGCCACCCGCTGGCCGTTCATGATGTCGACCTCGTAGGCGCGCACATGGGCTTCGAGCGCGGCGGCGAATTTGGGGCCGTCGGTTTCCTTGACCGAGATGTAGTTCTCGATGCCCATGGTGTCCAGCGTCTGGCCGCCAAAACGCTCGGCCACGATGCCGGTGCGGATGCCCTTGCGGGCCGCGTACACGGCCGCTGCGGCGCCGGCCGGGCCACCGCCGACGATGAGCATGTCGAACACGTCTTTCTGGCCCAACTTGGCGGCATCGCGCTCGGCGGCACCGGTGTCCACCTTGG
>DASWYJ010000150.1:0-1651 GCA_036405035.1 Burkholderiaceae bacterium | reverse complement strand
TGAAGCCGGTGGCCGCCGGCGCCACCCGCACCGGTGCCGGCTGGCTGAATGTGGATGTGCTGGCCCTGCGCGCCGCCAGCAGCCTGGCGGTGCCGCCGGAGCTGGACAACCCCTACTGCTTCCCCGATCCGCTGTCGCCGCACATTGCCGCGGCGCGGGTGGGGCAGGGCGTATCGGTCGATGTGCTGCTGGCGCGCTACCAGGCGCTGGCCGCGCTGGCCGACGCGGTGGTGGTGGAGGGCGCCGGTGGCTTCATCGTGCCGCTGTCGGCCACCCACACCAGCGCCGACCTGGCGCAGCGGCTGGCGCTGCCGGTGGTACTGGTGGTGGGCCTGCGGCTGGGCTGCCTGAACCACGCGCTGCTCACGCAGGAAGCGGTGGCCGCCCGCGGCCTGCGGCTGGCTGGCTGGGTGGCCAACCGCATCGACCCCGCCATGCAGGCCCAGGACGACAACATCGCCACGCTGCAGGCCCGCATCCGCGCGCCCATGCTGGCCGACATTCCGTGGCTTGCCACACCCGACGCCCGCACCGTGGCGCTGCAACTGCCTTTCCCATGAGCCTTTCCACCCCCACCCGCCCCAGCGCGATCGATGATTTTGAAGACGGCCTGGCCGAACTGGATGCCGCCAGCCTGCGCCGCGTGCGCCGCGTGGTCGAAGCCGTGGATGGCCCCCGGCTGAAGATCGGGGGCCGCTGGCTGCTCGCGTTCTGCAGCAACGACTACCTGGGCCTGTCGCAGCACCCGGCGCTGGTGGCCGCCGCGCAGGCGGCCGCGGCCGAATTCGGCGTGGGTGCCGGCGGCTCGCCCATGGTCAGCGGCCACAGCAGCGAACACGACATGCTGGAAACCGAGCTGGCCCAGTTTGTGGGCCGCGAGCGCGCGCTGTACTTCTATGCGGGCTACCCGGCCAACGTCGGCATCGTGCCCAGCCTGGCCGGCAAGGGCGATGCGGTGTTTTCCGACGCGCTCAACCACGCCTGCCTGATCGACGGCGCCCGCCTGTCGCGCGCCCAGATCCACCCCTACCCGCACAACGACCTGGCCGCGCTCGACCACCTGCTGGCGGCATCGACGGCCCGGCGCAAGCTGGTCATTACCGATGCGGTGTTCAGCATGGACGGCGATGTGGCCCCGGTGCCGGAATTGCTGGCGCTGTGCGAGCGCCACGACGCGCTGCTGATGATCGACGACGCCCACGGCTTTGGCGTGCTGGGGCCGCAGGGACGGGGCACGGCGATGCATTTCGGCCTCAATTCGCCCCGGTTGGTCTACATGGCCACACTGGGCAAATCCGCCGGTGTGGCGGGGGCCTTCGTGGCGGGGGACGATGCGGTCATCGAGTGGATCCTGCAGCGCGCCCGCACCTACACCTTTGCCACCGCCGCGCCCGCCATGATCGCCGCCACGCTGCGCGCCAGCCTGAAGGTGATTGCCGGCGAGGCCTGGCGCCGCAGCCATCTGCAGCAGCTGATTGCCCAGCTGCGCGGCGGCCTGGCCAGCCTGCCCTGGGCCACGCTGCCGTCGGATACCGCGATCCAGCCGCTCATCATTGGCAGCAATGCCGATGCGCTGGCGGTGATGCACGACCTGCGCGAGCAGGGCCTGTGGGTGCCGGCCATCCGGCCGCCCACCGTGCCGCTGAACACC
>DASWYJ010000149.1:0-6420 GCA_036405035.1 Burkholderiaceae bacterium | reverse complement strand
CCCGGCCTGGAAGCGGCGGGCGTTGTCAATGTAATGGCGGGCGCTGTTGCGCAGCCCCTCGATCTGCTCGGGTGTGAGCTGGCGCACCACCTTGGCCGGGCTGCCGATGATCATCGAGCCATCGGGAAACTCCTTGCCTTCGGTGACCAGCGCGCGGGCCCCCACCAGGCAGTTGCGGCCGATCTTGGCGCCGTTGAGCACCACCGCGCCAATGCCGATCAGCGACTCATCGCCGATGGTGCAGCCGTGCAGCATCACCTGGTGGCCCACCGTCACGTTCTGGCCCACCACGATGGGCATGCCGAAATCGGCATGCAGCACGCTGCCGTCCTGGATGTTGCTGCCCCGGCCGATGGTGATGGTTTCGGTATCGCCGCGCAGCACGCTGCCAAACCACACGCTGGTGTCGTCTTCCAGCACCACATTGCCCATCACCTGGGCGCTGTCGGCCACCCATGCGGTCGGCGCCAGCCGGGGCGCCGTGCCATCCAGTTCGTATATCGCCATCACCTGCCCCTCGGTCAAAACAGCCATTGTAGGGAGCGGCCTTGTCCTGCGCTGGCCACCGGGTGGACGCCCGCCGCCATGGGATGATGCAGCCCCCGGCCCCGTTTTTTTCCGCCATGCCCGACGCCGCCTTTCCCTTGCCCGCTACGCCCCCGCCTCCAGAATTGCGCGCCGCCGCACTGCAGGCCCTGCAAGAGGAGAATCCGGAACAAAAAGTGGCACTGGTCAGCGCCCTTCCTGCCTCTTTTGCTACTTTTTCAATAGCGTTTGAAGCAGCGTACATTGCCGGCGCATTGCCGGGCCGGCCGGCGCGCCCGGTGCTGGTGGCGGCCACCGATGTGCCCCGCCGCTCGCCTTTCACGGCCGACGGCCTGGCCGCGATGGTGCACGCCGTTGCCCATATCGAATTCAATGCCATCAACCTCGCGCTCGACGCGGTCTGGCGCTTCCCCGGCATGCCCGCCGCCTACTACCGCGACTGGCTGCAGGTGGCGGCCGAAGAAGCGGTGCATTTCGGCCTGCTGGCGGCGCAGCTGCGCGACCTCGGCCACAGCTATGGCGATTTTCCGGCCCACGACGGCCTGTGGGACATGTGCGGCCGCACGGCGGGCGACGTGCTGGCCCGCATGGCGCTGGTGCCCCGCACGCTGGAAGCGCGGGGGCTGGATGCCTCGCCGCCGATGCAGGCCCGGCTGCGCCAGGTCGGCAGCCCCGCAGCGCTGCGCACGGTGGACATCCTGGAAGTGATCCTGCGCGACGAGATCGGCCATGTGGCCATCGGCAACCACTGGTACCGCTGGCTGTGCGCGCAGGCCGGGCTGGATCCGGTTGCCCACTACCGGGTGCTGGCCCGGCAGTACAAGGCACCCCGCCTGCGGCCGCCGTTCAACGCGGCGGCGCGCAGGCAGGCCGGCTTCACGGAAACGGAACTTGCCCAGCTCGGCAACGAGCCCTAAGCACACCCCGCCATACCAGACTCGCAGGACCGCGCTGCCGGATCAAGCCCTGTTTACGGGCAAAAACCGGCCATGCGCACCAGGAACCGCCGGGCTCCACCGGCCCGATGCGCCCGCCAGGGAATAAGGGGCGTTTTCCGCCATCAATTCCGGGCATGGGAGAACGACCCCGTCTGCAGAATGACACCATGTTCCGCCCGACGCCTCCCCGCGCCATGTACAAGCTAGCCACCTTCGACGAAGCCGCCCCGGCCGCAACCGCCGTCCGCCCGGAGCCGGTGCTGCGCGCCGTGACGGACATGGCCCCGCTGATAGCCCGCCAGGCCATCGTGGATGAAGAGCGCGCCGTGGTGGGCTACGAATTGTTCAACCGTGCCCGCAGCGCCGACAGCCACACCGCCACCAGCGACGCGGCGCTGCTGTTCAACGCCCTGTCCCATGCCGGCACCGACGGCCCGCTGGGCAGCAAGACCGTTTTCCTCAATTGCACCTACGAAACGCTGACCGCCGGCCACCTCGACCTGATCCATCCCGACCGGGTGGTGCTGGAAGTGGCGCCACCGGAGGGCAACCACCCTGCCGACATTGCCCTGCGCACCCGCACGCTGGTGGACCTGCAGAAGCGCGGCTTCCGTTTCGCCTTCAACCATACGGTGCTGACGCCCGCCTATGCCGCCTGGCTGCCGATGGCCTCATTCATCAAGCTCGACCTGATCGCGCTGGAGCCCGAGGTGTTCGAGCGCTTTGCCTGCGCCGCGCAGTCCTACAGCACCGCCGAGCTGATTGCCGAGAAGGTGGAAACCATTGGCCAGTTCGATCAGGTATCAGCCTACGGCATCCGCCTGTTCCAGGGCTTCTGGGTGGGCACACCCAAGATGGTGCAGACCCGCCGCGTGGCCGCCACCCCGGCCAGCGTGCACCAGCTGATCGCGCTGGTGCACCGCGAAGCCAGCACCTCGGAGTTCGAGGAGCTCTTCAAACGCGACGCGGTGCTGGGCTTCAACCTGATGCACCTCATCAACACCTCCGGCCTGGGCCTGGGCGGTGAAGTGCGCTCCTTCGGCCAGGCCGTGCGTACGCTCGGCCCCAAGCGGCTGTACCGCTGGGCCACGCTGATGCTCACCGCCAGCTACGCTGCCGGCGCCCCTCCCGCGGTGGGCAGCATGGCGGTGGTGCGGGGCCGGCTGATGGAGTTGCTGGCCACCGAAGTGCTGCCGCCCGAGGAAACCGACAAGGCCTACATGGTGGGCGCGTTCTCGCTGCTCGGGGAAATCCTGGGCGAGCCGCTGCACAAGACCCTGGCGCTGCTGGCCCTGCCGCCCGCAGTGACCGACGCGCTGATCTACCGCAGCGGCGTGTTCGCACCGCTGCTCGCATTGACCGAAGCCTGCGAGAGCAACGACGAGGCCGCCTTCACCCGCCTGGCCGCCGTGCTCAACCTGTCGAGCCGGCAGGTCAACTGGGCCCATCTGCAGGCCCTGGAATGGGCCAACGACACCGGGCTCTGATCGCCCTAGCCGCGCGGATGGTGCTGCGCATGCAGCGTCTTGAGCCGCTCCCGCGCCACATGGGTGTAGATGGTGGTGGTGGAAATGTCCGCATGGCCCAGCAGCATCTGCACCGCGCGCAGGTCGGCGCCATGGTTCAGCAGGTGGGTGGCAAAGGCATGGCGCAGGGTGTGGGGCGACAGCGGCGCGGTCATGCCGGCGGCCTGCGCATGTTTTTTCACGATCATCCAGAACATCACGCGCGTCATGCCGGTGCCGGCCCGGCTGCCACTCTGGGTCACGAACAGATCATCGCCCGCACGCCCCCCCAATAACACGGGCCGGGATTCCGCCAGGTAGCGCCGCAGCCAGTCGCGCGCCACCTCGCCAAACGGCACCAGCCGCTCCTTGTTGCCCTTGCCCAGCACCCGCAACACCCCTTCGTTCATGCCCAGCGCAAACACCTTGAGCCCGACCAGTTCGCTCACCCGCAGCCCGCTGGCATACATCAGTTCCAGCATGGTGCGGTCGCGCAGGCCCAGCGGGGTATCCACATCGGGGGCGGCCAGCAGTTGCTCCACCTGCGCTTCGGTCAGGGTCTTGGGCACGCGCAGCGCCTGCCGCGCAGGCTGCAGCCGCAGCGTGGGATCGGCCGGCACCTGGTGCTCGCGCAGTGCCCAGCGGAAATAACGCTTGAACACGGTGAGCCGGCGGTTGGCCGTGGTGGCTTTCGATTCCGCGTGACGGGCGGCAAAGTAGTCGTGCAGGTCGGGCTCGGTGGTGGCATTGAGCGCGCCACCCCGCGCGGCCAGCCACCGCGCATACAGCGCCAGGTCGCGCCGGTAGGCCGCCAGCGTGTTGCGCGACAGCCCCTCCTCGAGCCACAGCGCATCCACGAAGGTATCGATGCGGGCCAGGTCCTCAGCGACCGGCATGCAGGAGGCGGGCCTTCATTCCAGCTTGAGCTTGGCGCTCTCCACCACTTTTTTGTAGACATCGAACTCGGCGGCGATCTGTGCGGCAAACTGCTCCGGCGTGTTGGCCACCACCAGCGAGCCCGTGTCCTCGATGCGCTTGCGCACGGCCGGGTCTTCCAGCGCCTTGCGCACGCCGGCATTGAGCTTGTCGACCACGTCCCTGGGCAGGCCCTTGGGGCCGAGGATGCCGTAGTAGGCCATGCGGTTCACCGGCTCCAGCCCCAGTTCCTTGAAGGTCGGCACGTCGGGCAGCACCGCCAGCCGCTGCGGCGCCGCGACCGCAATGGCCACCAGCCGGCCGCTCTTGATGAAGGGCAGCGCCGAGGGCAGGTTGTCAAAAATGATCGGCACCTGGCCGCCCACCACATCGTTGAGCGCAGGGCCGGCGCCGCGATAGGGAATGTGGGTGATGAAGGTCCTGGTGAGGCCCTTGTACAGCTCGGTCTGCAGGTGCCCGATGCCGCCCGTGCCGGACGACGCATACGAATACTTGCCCGGCGACTTCTTGATCTCCGCGAGGAACTCCTGGTGGTTCTTGGCCGGGAAATCCGGGTGCACCGCAATCACGTTCGGCGTGGCCGCGATGTTGATCACCGGGGTGAAATCGGTCACCGGGTTGTAGGGAATCTTGGTGTTGATGGCCGGGTTGGCGGCCGTGGTCGACACCGTGGCCACGCCGAGCGAATAGCCGTCGGGCGCGGCGCGCGCCGTCTCCGCTGCGCCCACCACGCCACCGCCACCGGGCTTGTTCTCCACCACCACCGGCTGGCCGAGCGCCTTGCCCAGCGGGTCGGCAATGGTGCGGGCCACGATGTCGGTGGTGCCACCCGCCGCAAAAGGCACCTGCAGCTTCACGATCTTGTTGGGGTAGCCCTGGGCAAAAGCACCGCCTGCGGCGGCGGCCAGAACAACGGCGATACAGTGACGGCGATCCATGGGAACTCCTCTGGGCAGTGAACGGTGCGGCCTATCGTAGCGCCTGCGGCCCGTATGCACCGCACCTGCGCGACCCGATACACACAGGAGAAACCCGGCTATTCTTGGCGGGTGAACTATGCCCAACTGCTTTTCCCCGATTTCGCGCTCATCGTCTGCGGCTTCCTGGTATGCCGCTACACCGCGCTGAACCGCACCGTGTGGAGCCAGGTGGAGAGCCTGGTGTACTACTTCCTGTTCCCGGTGCTGCTGTTCCACTCCATCGTGCGCTCGCCGCTCGATCTGGGTGCCGCGTCGAGCCTGATTGGTGCCGGCCTGGCCATTACCGCCGGCGGCGTGCTGCTGAGCTATGGCCTCGCCAAGATCCCCGGCGTGGCGGCCACCGACCACGCGGCAGCGGCACAGGTGGCGTTCCGCTTCAACTCCTTCATTGCGCTGGCCATCACCGAGCGGCTGGGCGGCTCGGAAGGCCTGCTGCTGGTGGCGGTGCTGATCGGCGTGTGTGTGCCGCTGTGCAACGTGGCGGCGGTGTGGCCCATGGCCCGGCAGTCGCAGCGCGGTTTTCTCGGCGAGCTGGTGCGCAACCCGCTCATCCTGGCCACCGCCGGCGGCCTGGCCGCCAACCTGGCCGGCCTGCATATCCCCACCTGGGCAGAGCCCACCGTGACCCGCATTGGCGCCGCCTCGCTGGCGCTGGGCCTGATGGCCGCCGGCGCCGGCATGCAGATCAGCCAGCTGGCCAGCGCCCGCACCGTGGCCGTGGGTGTGCTCGCCATCCGCCACCTGCTGATGCCGCTGATGGCCTGGGCCATGGTGCAGGTCTTCAAGCTCAACCCGCTGCAGGCCACCGTGCTGCTGGCCTTCAGCGCCCTGCCCACGGCATCCAGCTGCTACGTGCTGGCCGCGCGCATGGGCTACAACGGGCCGTTTGTGGCGGGGCTGGTGACGATATCCACCCTGATGGGCATGGTGAGTTTGCCGTTTGCGCTGGGGGTGCTGCGCTGATGGCGGACGGCTCTCGCGCACACCCCGCACGCCGCGACCCAGACGGTCCTGACCGGATGCGGCAGGATTTCGATTGCTACCAAATGAGTAGCAAGACAGTGAGGATTATCGCCGGCCAACGGCCAATTTCCCTATGAATCCTGCACTTCCAGTGCCCACGCGACATGTTCCCGCACCAGCGCCGAAGAATGGCCGGCCCGGGCCTGCAGGGCGGCACGCAACGGCACGCCACTCTGCGTATCACCACCGCCCACCGCCCGCAGCGCATTCCCCAACGCCACCGAAATATTCCTTAACCAGCGCTCATGCCCAATGCGGCGGATCGCGCTGCCTTCGGTGAAGCGCAGAAAATCCTCCTCGCTCCAGGCAAACAGTGTGGTGAGCTGCGCATCCACGAGCCCCGCGCGGGTGTCGAAATCGGGCAGAGTGGCGCGCTGGGCGTATTTGTTCCACGGGCACGCGAGCTGGCAGTCGTCGCAGCCGTAGATGCGGTTGCCCAGCAGCGGGCGCAGCTCCAGCGGAATGGGGCCGGCATGCTCGATGGTCAGGTAG
>DASWYJ010000148.1:0-5300 GCA_036405035.1 Burkholderiaceae bacterium | reverse complement strand
CCCGCCGCTCGTAGCGGCGGTAGGCATTGGCGCCGTACAGCGCCTGGATTTCGGCCACGCTGCAGCCGGCCACCGTCTCGATCTCCCGGCTCAACTCGATGAAGGGAAAGCCCAGGTCTTCGGCCAGCAGCCGGCCCAACGCCGACTTGCCCGCCCCACGCAGCCCGACCAGCGCGATGCGCGGGCTGCGGGCGGTGTTGCCGCCGCCGGTGCCCAGCAGCTCGCCGATGGCGATGCGCACCCGGCGCAGGGTGGCCTCGTCCTTTTGCTCCAGCAGCTCGCGAATCATCAGCCACTCGGGGGTGCTGGTGGTCACGTCGCCAATGATTTCGGTCAGCGAGGTCTGCAGCGCACCCGCCACCTGCAGCAGCACCAGGATGGAGGCGTTGCCCACCCCGTACTCCAGGTTGGCCAAATGCCTTTCCGACACGTCGGCCATCTGGGCCAGGGCCTTGCGCGTCATGCCACGGCGCGCCCGCAGGCCCGACAGCCGGGTGCCCAGCGCCACCAGAAAGGGGTTTTTTCCTTCGGGCTCGGCGGCCTCCGGCGGCTTGCCCCCCCCCGCCTGGCCATCCTCGGGGGGCAGTGGCGTCATCGGTGTTAACCCGGATTCATGCAATATAGTGCTTGACATGGAATAAGTCAGGAATTATCGTTCATCATGCACAATAATTCATATTGTCTCGTTGCGCAAGCCCATACCAACCCACACCACCATGTCGCCTGAACAATTTCGCACCCAGATCGGCCAGCTGACCGCCCAATTGGCCGGCCGGCCGCTGAACAAAGACCTGCAAGCCTGGCTGAACGCCGAACACGGTGACGGGAGTATCACCTACCAGACCCTGAAAACCGCCTGCCAAACCGGCGTGGCCGAAGGCTGGCTGTGCGACCGCGAAGGCGGTGGCATCCAGTATGGCCGCATCTTCAAGCCCAGCGATGACCTGCATCAATTCTCGGTCGACGTGGTCAACATGCAAGACATCGCCGGCCCCCACCACGCCCACCCACTGGGCGAAATCGACCTGATCATGCCCATCGAAGGCGAGGCCCGCTTCGACGGCCACAGCGCCGGCTGGCTGGTCTACCCCGCCGGCAGCGCCCACCGCCCCACCGTGTCCAGCGGCCGAGCGCTGGTGCTCTACCTGTTGCCCCAGGGCCGCATCGACTTCACCCCTGCCTGATCACTCCCGCCTGAAAGCGCTCCATGACCGAACTGCTTCCCAACCTTCTCGCCGGCCGCTGGCAAAACGGCAGCGGCCCCGGCGTGGCCCTGACCGACCCGGTGCTGGGCCATGACCTGGTGCGGGTGGACGCCACCGGGCTGGACCTGGCCGCCGGCTTTGCCTTTGCCCGCGAACAAGGCCGCACGGCGTTGCAGGCCCTGAGCTACAAGGAACGCGCCGCCCTGCTGGCCGCCACCGTCAAGGTCTTGCAAAGCCACCGCGACGCCTATTACGAGATTGCCACCGCCAACAGCGGCACCGTCAAGAACGACTCCGCGGTGGACATCGACGGCGGCATTTTCACGCTGGGCCTGTACGCCAAGCTCGGCGAATCGCTGGGCGACCGCCATTTCATGCTGGACGGCGAGGCCGCCCGGCTGGGCAAGGACGGGTTGTTCGAGGCCCAGCATGTGCTGACGCCCACCCGCGGCGTGGCCTTGTTCATCAACGCCTTCAACTTTCCGAGCTGGGGGCTGTGGGAAAAGGCCGCACCGGCGCTGCTGTCGGGGGTGCCGGTGATCGTCAAGCCCGCCACCACCACCGCCTGGCTGACCCAGCGCATGGTGAAGGACGTGGTGGACGCCGGCATCTTCCCGCCCGGCGCGCTGTCGGTGGTCTGTGGCAGCTCGGCCGGGCTGATGGACGCGCTGCAGCCCTTTGACGTGGTGTCTTTCACCGGCTCGGCCGAGACCGCGGCGGTGATCCGCTCGCACCCGGCTGTGACCCAGCGCTCGGTGCGGGTCAACATCGAGGCCGACAGCATCAACTCGGCCATCCTGCTGCCAGACGAGGCCACCGACAGCGCCGCCTTCGAGCTGCTGGCCAAGGAGGTGGTGCGGGAAATGACGGTCAAGTCCGGCCAGAAATGCACCGCCATCCGCCGGGTCTTTGTGCCCGACCACCTGTACGACGCCGCGGCCCAGGCCATTTCGGCCCGGCTGGCCAAGGTGGTGGTGGGCAACCCGCGCCATGAGGCCGTGCGCATGGGCGCGCTGGTCAACCGCGCACAACTGCAAAGCGTCCGCGATGGCCTGGCGCAGCTGCAAACCCAGGCCCAGCTGCTGCATGACGGCCAGCAGCACGCGCTGGTGGACGCCGACCCCGCGGTGGCCTGCTGTGTGGGCCCCACGCTGCTGGGCGCCCGCAACGCCGATCAGGCCCACACCGTGCACGACACCGAGGTCTTTGGCCCGGTGGCCACGCTGCTGGCCTACCGCAACAATGACCTGCCCCATGGCTTGGACCTGGTGCGCCGCGGCCAGGGTTCGCTGGTCTGCTCGGTCTACGGCAGCGACCCGGCCGCTTTGGCCCGCGCCGCGCTGGGCCTGGCCGACAGCCATGGCCGGGTGCACGCGGTGTCGCCCGACGTAGCCCAGTCACACACCGGCCACGGCAACGTGATGCCGCAGTCGCTGCACGGCGGGCCCGGCCGCGCCGGCGGCGGCGAAGAACTGGGCGGCCTGCGCGCCCTGAACTTCTACCACCGCCGCAGCGCGCTGCAAGCCAGCGCCGCTGTGCTCACCGCACTCTGAGCCCCGGCCGCACCCGCCCTGCCATGGAGACCCCCGTGACCCACCACCCCACCGTCAGCCCGCCGCCGGCACGCTTCAATTTCGCCCAGCACCTGATTGACTGCAACCGCGGCCGGCCCACCAAGCTGGCGTACATAGACGACCAGGGCAGCCTGAGCTACGGCGCACTGGCCGACCACATCCAGCGCCTGGCCGCGGCCCTGCTGGCCACCGGCCTGCGGCGTGAAGAACGGGTGCTGCTGCTGGCCCAGGATTGCAGCGACTGGCCGGTGGGCTTTCTGGGTGCGATGCACGCCGGCATCGTGCCGGTGGCGGTGAACACCTTGCTCACCGCCGAAGACTATGCCTACATGCTGCAACACAGCCGGGCCCAGGCCGTCATCGTCTCGGCCGCGCTGCTGCCCACGCTGCAGGCCGCGCTGGCCCAGGGCAGGCACGAGGTCAAGGCGGTCATCGTGTCGCGCGCAGAAGCCGCCCTGCCCGACGGCATGGTGGCGCTGGACGCGCTGATCGCCGCCCACGAACCACGGGCCCAGGCCGCCGATACCAGCCCCGACGACCCCGGCTTCTGGCTTTATTCCTCCGGCTCCACCGGCAAGCCCAAGGGCACGCTGCACAGCCACGGCAGCCCCTACTGGACGGCCGAGCTGTATGGCAAGGCGGTGCTGCATCTGAACGAAAACGACGTCTGCTTTTCGGCCGCCAAGCTGTTCTTTGCCTACGGCCTGGGCAATGGCCTGAGCTTTCCGCTCAGCGTGGGCGCCACCACCATCCTGATGGCAGAACGGCCCACGCCGGACGCCACCTTCAAGCGCTGGCGGGGCGAGGTCGGTGGCGTCAAGCCCACGGTGTTTTTTGGCGCCCCCACCGGCTTTGCCGGCATGCTGGTGTCGCCCGCGCTGCCGGCGCGGCAGGACATCGCGCTGCGCCTGGCCTCGTCGGCCGGCGAGGCCTTGCCGCGGGACATCGGCGAGCGCTTCACCGCCCATTTCGGGGTGGAGATTGTGGACGGCATCGGTTCCACCGAAATGCTGCACATCTATTTGTCCAACCTGCCCGGCCAGGTGCGCTACGGCACCACCGGCTGGCCGGTGCCGGGCTACGCCATCGCGCTGCGCGACGAAGACGGCCACCCCGTGCCCGACGGTGACGCCGGCGACCTCTACATCCAGGGGCCCAGCGCCGCGCTGATGTACTGGGGCAACCGCGAAAAGTCGCGCGACACCTTCCAGGGTGCCTGGACCAAGAGCGGCGACAAATACACCCGCAACGCCGACGGCACCTACACCTATGCCGGGCGCAGCGACGACATGCTCAAGGTCAGCGGCATCTATGTGTCGCCCTTCGAGGTCGAGGGCACGCTGGTGCAACACCCGGCGGTGCTGGAATGCGCGGTGATCGGCAAGGAAGACGCCGAGGGCCTGACCAAAACCAAGGCCTTTGTGGTGGTCAAGCCCGGCCACGAGGTCGACGCCGCCACGCTGCAGGCCTTTGTCAAGGAACGGCTGGCGCCCTACAAATACCCGCGTTACATCGAATTCCTGAACGACCTGCCCAAAACCGCCACCGGCAAGATCCAGCGCTTCCGCCTGCGTGAACTGGAGCGCAAGGCATGAGCGGCGTGGACTTCGTCGACATCGATTGGGCCGGCCGCCCGGTGACCATCGAACACCAGTGGCTCAACGCCGACCAGACCCAGCGGCCGCTGGTGGTGTTTCTGCACGAGGGCCTGGGCTCGGTGGCGATGTGGAAAGACTTTCCGCAAACCCTGTGCGACGCCGCCCAGCTGCGCGGGCTGGTGTTTTCCCGGCCCGGCTACGGGCGCTCCACACCCCGCCCGGCCGGCGAGCGCTGGCAGGCCGACTTCATGCATCGCCAGGCGCTGGAGGTCTTGCCGGCGCTGCTGGCCGCCCTGGGCGTGACCGAAAACATCTGGCTGCTGGGCCACAGCGACGGTGGCTCCATCGCCCTGCTGTTCGCCGCCCGCTTGCCCGACCAGGTCAATGGCCTGGTGGTGATGGCGCCGCACCTGATGGTGGAAGAGTTTGGCCTGAAAAGCATACGCGCGGCCCGCGTGGCCTACGACACCACCGACCTGAAAACCAAGCTGCAGCGTTACCACGCCGACGCCGATTCCGCCTTTCGGGGCTGGAACGACATCTGGCTGGACCCCAGCTTCCTGCCCTGGAGCATCGAAGCCGAGTTGCCTGCCATCCGCTGCCCCATCCTGGCCGTCCAGGGCCTGGACGACGAGTACGGCACGCTGGAACACATCCACGGCATTGCCCGCCGCCTGCCGCAAACGCGGCTGCTGGAACTGGCCGACTGCGGGCATTCGCCGCACCGCGACCAGCCCCAGGCGCTGGTGCACGCCATCCGCGACTTCATCGGTGAACACACCGCCACCTGACCCCCTCACACCCCCACAGGAGACAAACCCATGACCAAACCATCCACCTTCCAGCGCTGGGGCATTGCCGCGGCCCTCTTCACCGCCGCCACCGCGCAGGCGCAAAGCAGCGAGCCCGTCAAGGTCGGCCTG
>DASWYJ010000147.1:0-5846 GCA_036405035.1 Burkholderiaceae bacterium | reverse complement strand
TGCCCGGCAAGGCCTCGGTACCGCTGGCGCGTTACATGCAGGCCTTCGAAGCCTCGGTACGGGTGTTTGGCCGGGGCCAGGTCAGCACCTACATCCTGGCCGGCCTGGGTGACACCCCGCAGGCCATCCTGGAGATGTGCGAGAAGCTGCTGGCGCTCGGCGTGTACCCGTTTGTCGTGCCGTTCGTGCCCATCAGCGGCACGCCGCTGGAGGACTACCCGGCGCCCACGGCGGCATTCATGCGCGATCTGCTTACGCCGCTGTCGGCAATGGTCAACAGCGCCGGACTGCGCTCCGCCGACATCAAGGCCGGCTGCGGAAAATGCGGCGCCTGCTCCACGCTGTCGGTCTTCGAAGAGTCTGCACCCACTCCCGGAGCCGCCTATGCAAGCGCTTGACTATGCCTTCGACGAGGAGCTGCAGGGCCTGCCGCGCACCTTTGTGCCGTGCGAGTTCCGCATCAAATGGGCCGACAACGCCTGGGAGAAAGCCGAAGCCCTGCGGCTGCGGTGCGCGGTGTTCTGCAATGAGCAGGGCATCTTCGAGGGCGACGACATCGACGTGATCGACGGCGATTCCCAGATGATCGTGGCCATTGCCTGTATTGGCGGCATGAGCGATCAGGTGGTGGGCTGTGTGCGCATCCACCAGTCCGAACCCGGTCTGTGGTGGGGTTCGCGGCTGGCGGTGCACCTGGCCTACCGCCAGTACAGCGGGCTGGCCACGGCGCTGATCCGCCTGGCCGTGTCCAGTGCCCATGCGCGGGGCTGCCAGATCTTCCTGGCCCATGTGCAGAGCCAGAACCAGCGCATGTTCGAGAAGCTGCACTGGCGCACGCTGCGCCCGCTCACGCTGCACGGCTGGCCCCACCACCTGATGCAGGCCGACCTGGCCTCTTATCCCCCGTGCTACGACCCGTTTACCGGCTTCGTGGTGCAGCCCAGCCACAAGGCGCGCGCGCCGGTCTGACGCCATGGACATCCACGCCCTCACCGAGGCGCTGCGCAGCAGCCGCGGCTTTGCCCACAAGACCGACATCAGCGACGTGATGGCGGCGCTGGGTGGCCACCACCCGGGTGGCGTGGCCGCCATGGCCCAGGCGGTGGCGGTGGGCGACGACTGCGCCGCGCTGCCGTCACCCGGCGGCGGCTACACGCTGCTCGCCATCGAAGGCATGGTCGAGGATTTCATTGCCGCCCAGCCCTGGTTTGCCGGCTATTGCAGCGTGATGGTCAATGTCAGCGATGTGGCCGCCATGGGCGGGCGCCCGCTGGCGGTGGTCGATGCGCTGTGGAGCAGCGGCATGGACCAGGCCAGCGAGATGCTGGCCGGCATGGCGGCAGCGGCCCAGCGCTACGGCGTGCCCATCGTGGGGGGACACAGCAACAACCGGGCGCGCGGCGGCCAGCTGGCGGTGGCCATCCTCGGCCATGCGCAGCGGCTGCTGAGCAGCTTCGATGCCCGGCCCGGCGATGCGCTGGTCATGGCCATCGATCTGCGTGGCGCCTGGCAGGAGCCGTATCCGTACTGGAACGCATCGACCTCCGCGCCGGCAGAACGCCTGCGGGGTGACCTGGCGCTGCTGCCCGAGATTGCCGAGGCCGGCCTGTGCGATGCCGCCAAGGACATCAGCATGGCGGGCGCCATTGGCACTGCGCTGATGCTGACGGAGTGCTCCGGCGTCGGTGCCCGCATCGATGTCGATGCCATCCCCCGCCCGCCCGGCATGGACGACGGCGCCGCACTGCTGCGCTGGCTCACCGCCTTCCCCAGTTTCGGCTTCGTGCTCAGTGTGCGGCCGGCGCACCTGGCCGAAGTGCAGGCGCGTTTCCGTGCACGCGGCCTGGCCTGCGCTGCGGTGGGCACCGTCACCGATACGCCCACGCTGGTGCTGGCCCAGGGCGGCAGCGAAGCGCTGCTCTGGGACACCCGCGAACGCCCCTTCATTACCGCCCCGGCCGCCGTGGCCGAGGTGGCCTGATTTTTTGCTTCACCACCCGCCATGCCCTCCATCAATTACCGCCTGCGCTGGCCCGACCAGACCGAAACCTGCTGCTACTCGCCGTCCACCACGATCACCGAGTTCTTCCGCCCTGGCCAGCCCTACCCGCTGCCCGAGTTCCTGCAGCGCATCCGCGCCGCCACCCAGCAGGCCTCGGACCGGGTGGCGTCACGCTATGGATACGCCTGCTCGGCCGCTGCTGACCAGCTCGCCACCATCGAGGCCCGCGCCACGCTGTTCGCTGCGCAGAGCGGCGCCTGCGTCGAACTGGTCGCTTTTGAATAAACCCCGTCCTTCCGCGAACCGGAGCGCTTCCATGTCCACATCCCATTCCATTCCCCATTACCCCGTGGCCATCGTCGGTGGTGGCCAGGCCGGCCTGTCGCTGAGCTACTACCTGAAGCAGCGCAGCATCGACCACGCCGTGTTCGAGAAACACAAGGCCATGCACAACTGGGAAACCCGGCGCTGGGACAATTTCTCGCTGGTTACGCCCAACTGGCAGTGCAAGCTGCCGGGCCACGAATACCGTGGCAACGATCCGCACGGCTTCATGCGCAAGCCCGAAATCCTGGAATACCTCAAGGCCTTCCGCAGCCATGTCGATGCGCCCCTGCACGAAGGCGTGGCGGTGCGCCGCGCGGTGCCGCGGCCGCAGGGCGGTTTCGAGCTGCACACCTCCGAGGGCCTGTGTACCGCCGACCAGGTGGTGGCGGCCTCGGGCGGCTACCACACCCCCATCATCCCGCGGCTGGCCGAGCGGCTGCCGGCCGGCGTGGTGCAGATGCATTCCGAGCAGTACCGCAACGCCGCGGCCCTGCCGGAGGGCGCGGTGCTGGTGGTGGGCTCGGGCCAGTCGGGCACGCAGATCGCCGAAGACCTGCACCTGGCCGGCCGCAAGGTCTGGCTGGCGGTGGGCGACGCGCCGCGCTGCGCGCGCTTCTACCGCGGCAAGGACGTGGTGGACTGGCTGGCCGACATGCGCTACTACGACATCGGCGTGCACGAGCATCCGCTGCGCGAAGGCGTGCGCGACAACACCAACCACTACGTCACCGGCCGCGACGGTGGCCGCGACATCGACCTGCGCAAGTTCGCCAACGAGGGCATGGAACTGGTGGGCCTGCTGCACGGGTTGCAGGGCGACACCCTGCAGTTCGCACCCGATCTCACGGCCAACCTCGACGCCGCCGACGCGGTGTACAACCGCATCAACGCCAGCATCGACGCCCACATCGCCAGGAACGGCATTGCCACCGACGAAGGCCCCTCGGTCTACACGCCGGTATGGAAGCCGGCCGCCGAGCGCACGGCGGTCAGCCTGTCGGAGCATGGCATCACCTCCATCGTCTGGTGCATCGGCTTCACGCCCGATTTTTCCTGGGTCGAGGCGCCGGTGTTCAACGGCCGCGGCAACCCCGGCCATGTACGCGGTGTCACCGCCCACCCCGGCCTGTACTTTCTGGGCCTGCCCTGGCTCTACACCTGGGGCTCGGGCCGTTTCTCCGGCGTGGCGCGCGACGCGATGTTCCTGGCAGAACGCATCGACGCGCTGCACGCCCGCCCGTCGCAGGTGATGGTGGACCGCGCCGAGGCCTTCAGTTAAAAACCGGTACCCCACCCCACGACCCGAGGAGCACCATGATCGACCCGACCGAAACCCCGCGCCCGCCGTTTCCGCCCTTCACGCTGGAAACGGCGCAGCAGAAAGCCCGCGCCGCCGAGGACGGCTGGAACAACCGCAACCCGGAGAAGGTGGCCATGGCCTATACCGCCCGGACCCGCTGGCGCAACCGGGCCGAGTTTCCGGTGGGCCGTGACGAGGTGGCCGCCTTTCTCACCCGCAAATGGGAGCGCGAACTGGACTACCGCCTGATCAAGGAAGTCTGGGCCTTCACCGACAACCGCATCGCCGTGCGGTTTGCCTACGAGTGGCACGACGACGCCGGCCAGTGGTACCGCTCCTATGGCAACGAAAACTGGGAATTTGCCGAGAACGGCCTGATGGCGGTGCGCCACGCCAGCATCAACGACAAACCGATCAAGGCCGAGGAGCGCAAGTTCCACTGGCCCCTGGGCCGGCGGCCCGACGACCATCCCGGCCTGTCCGAACTCGGCCTGTAACCAACAGGCTTTTGCCCAGCCGCCGTGGCCCGCGCCCCGGCGGCTTTTTTTGCGCGTGGCAGCGCATGCCCGCAGGCTCAGCGCAACCCCGCCTTGCGCAGCCGGTAGGAAAACTGCCGCACGGTGAGCCCCACCGCCTGTGCTGCCCGCGACTGGTTGCCATGGTGGCGCTCCAGTGCGGCCTGCAGTTCCTGCACGCTGTGGGAATGCACCGGCGCGTAGTCGCGCACCAGCGGTGTGGCGGCGGCAGGTGGTGGTGCGCTCCGCGCTGGCGCCTGTGGTGCGCCGGCAGCGGGCACGCCCCGGGGCAGGAAACGCTCCACATCGGCGGCCGACACCACGGTGCCGTCGGTCAGCAGCACCAGCCGCTCGATCACGTTGGTGAGTTCGCGGATATTGCCTGGCCAGGGGTGGTTCTCCAGCCGCTCGACTGCGGCGGGCGAGAGGTTGATGTTGCGCTGGTTGGCCTGGTTGGCGCGGTTGGCGAAGTACACCGCCAGCGTGCGGATGTCCTCGCGCCGCTCGCGCAGGGACGGCAGCTGGATGGGGATCACGTTGAGCCGGTAGAACAGGTCGCGCCGGAAGTGGCCGCGCTCCGCTTCGGCCTCGAGGTCGCGGTTGGTGGCCGCGACTACCCGCACGTCGACCCGGATCTCGTGCTTGCCGCCCAGCCGCGTCACCGTACCCTCCTGCAGCGTGCGCAGCAGCTTGGTCTGCATGGGCAGCGGCATCTCGCCGATCTCGTCGAGGAAGATGGTGCCGCGGTCGGCCTGCTCGAACCAGCCGGCCCGGGCGCCGGCCGCGCCGGTGAAGGCGCCGCGCTCGTAGCCAAACAGCTCGGATTCGAACAGCGTTTCCGGAATGGCCGCGCAGTTCACCTTGATGAAGGGCGCATCGCGCCGCTGGCTGGCCAGGTGCAGCGCGCGGGCGAACAGCTCCTTGCCGGTGCCCGATTCGCCCAGCAGCAGCACGCTGGCCTGCGCCTGCGACACCCGCTCCAGCTCCCCCAGTGCCTGCAGCAGCGCGGGCGAGGTGCCGATGATGCCGTAGCGGCCGGCGGCGGCATCGAGCGCGCGGTTGAGCATGGCGTTGCGGGCTTCCAGCGCGCGGGTCTTGTCCTGCAGCAGCGCCTGCAGCTGCAGGATCTGCCCGAGCAGCGTGGCCAGGATGCGCATCAGCGCGATGTCGTCGTTGAAGCGGCGGCGGCGGCTGGGTTCGCGGTGGCAGGCCAGTACGCCCACGGTGTGGTGGTTTACCTCGATCGGCAGCGCGATGAAGGTGGCGCCGTCGCGCTGCAGCTGGTCGCGCCGCACCGAGCGGCCGAGGAACTGGCTTTCGGCGTGGACGTCCTGGACCAGGATGGGCTGGCCGGTGGCCAGCACCCGGCCGGTGATGCCTTCGCCATGGCCGTACTGCCCGCGGGCAATTTCGTCGCGCGTCATGCCATAGGCGTAGTGGATGCGGGCGGTGGCGCCGGGTGCTTCGCGCCGCTTGCCGCGCAGCGCAGCCCGGCTGTCATCGGCGGCATCGTCGGCCAGCACGATGCGGCCCCGGTTCAGGCCCAGCAGCTCCGACATGAGGTGCAGCATCTCGCGCATCACCACCTCGGGCGCCAGGCTCTTGCCGATCAGCCGCATCACCTCGCGCATCAGCAGCAGTTCCTGGGCGCGCCACTGGGGGTCGGGTTGCGGGTGGCCGGCGCGGGCCGTGGCGCCGGGGT
>DASWYJ010000146.1:0-3490 GCA_036405035.1 Burkholderiaceae bacterium | reverse complement strand
CACCGGGCTGTTCTCGCTCGGGCATGCGGCGTTTCTCGGCGTGGGCGCGTACACGCAGGCGGTGCTGACCAATGCCGGCTGGCCCTTCCCGGTGGCACTGGCCTGCGCGGCCACGCTGTCGGCCATCGTCGGGCTGGTGGTGGGGCTGCCGGCGCTGCGGGTGAAGGGCATTTACCTCGGCATTGCCACGCTGGCCTTTGGCTTCATCGTGGAAGAAGGTTTTGCGCGCTGGGAGTCGGTGACCGGCGGCAACGCCGGCATCCACATCAAGGCGCCGGTGCTGTTCGGTTTCAAACTCGATTCGGGCGAAGGCTTTTATTTCCTGTGCCTGGCCATCACCATTGCCGCCACGCTGGCCATTCTGAACCTGTTGCGCTCGCCCACCGGCCGGGCCTTTGTGGCCATCCGCGACTCGGAGATTTCGGCGCAGAGCATGGGCATTCACCTGGCACGCTACAAAACCCTGTCGTTCGCGCTGTCGGCCGGGCTGGCCGGCATTGGCGGCGCGCTGTACGCCCACAAGCTGCAGTTCATCAGCCCGGACCAGTTCAACATCCTGCAGTCCATCGACCTGCTGCTGATGATCGTGGTTGGCGGCGTGGGCTCGGTGCACGGCGCGTTTCTGGGTGCGATCTTCCTCATCACCCTGCCGCAGATGATTGCGATCATCAAGGACTACCTGCCCGCCGCCATCGGCCAGGCACCGGGCCTGCAGGCGGTGGTGTACGGCGGTGTGCTGGTGGCCTTTGTGCTGTTCGAGCCACACGGGCTGTATGGCCGCTGGCTCAAGGTGCGCACCTACCTGCAGCTGTTCCCGTTCTACCGCAAGGGCATGTTCCGGCGGCAGAAGTCATTCCAGAAAAGTGATCGACTGAAATGAGCGGCATTCTTCTCTCCGCCCAGAACCTCAGCGTGCGCTTCGGCGGCGTGCTGGCGGTCAACAAGGTCAGCTTCGATGTGCAGCGTGGTGAGGTGTTCACGCTGATCGGCCCCAACGGCGCCGGCAAAACCACGGTGTTCAACCTGATCAGCCGTATCTACACGCCCACCACCGGCGAGATCATCTGGCACGGCGGCGACACGCCGCTGAAACTGACCGACCAGGCCCCGCACACCGTGGCCGGCCTGGGCATTGCCCGCACCTTCCAGAACATCGAGCTGTTCGAGCACGCCACCGTGCTGCACAACCTGCTGATCGGCCGCCACACCCACCGCCGCACCGGCTGGGTCAGCGACATGCTGTTCACCGGCAAGGTGCGCAACGCCGAGCTGCTGGCCCGCGAGAAGGCCGAGGAAGTGATCGACTTCCTCGACCTGCAGCACCACCGCGACTCCATGGTGGCCGGCCTGCCCTACGGCGTGCGCAAGGTGGTGGAGCTGGCCCGTGCGCTGTGCACCGAGCCCAAGCTGCTGCTGCTCGACGAGCCTTCCTCCGGCCTGAACGTGGAAGAAACCGACGACATGGCTTTCTGGATCCAGGACATCAAGCACGAGCTGGGCATCACTGTGCTGATGGTCGAGCACGACATGACGCTGGTCTCCAAGGTATCCGACCGGGTGCTGGCGATGAACCAGGGCGAGGTGCTGGCGCTGGGCACACCGCGCGCGGTGCAGACCGATCCGCGCGTGATCGAGGCCTACCTGGGCACGGTGGATGACGTGTCGAGCCTGCGGCGCACCACCCCGGTGGTGGGCAGGGAGGCGCCATGAGTGCCGTACCCACCACCGCCATGGCGCCGGCCGCCGACGACGCCGTGCTGAAGCTGCTCAACGTGGAGAGCGCCTACGGCCCGATCAAGGCCATCCGTGGCGTAAGCCTGCAGGTGCGGCGCGGCGAAATCGCCACCGTGCTGGGCTCCAACGGCGCCGGCAAGACCACCATCCTGAAAACCATCTCCGGCATCATCGACCCGGGCCGCGGCAGCATCGAATTCAAGGGCCAGAACATCACTGCGCAGGACCCGGCCCGCATCGTGCAGCTGGGCCTGTCGCATGTGCCCGAGGGGCGCGAGGTGTTCCCGCTGCTGAGCGTGCGCGACAACCTGCTGATGGGCGCCTACACCCGCAAGGACCGCGACGGCGTGGCGCGCGACGTAGAGGCCGTGTTTGGCTACTTCCCTATCCTGCGGGAACGCGCCGCGCAGGATGCCGGCCTGCTCTCCGGCGGCCAGCAGCAGATGCTGGCCATCAGCCGCGCCATCATGGGCGCGCCCGACCTGATTCTGCTCGACGAGCCCAGCCTGGGCCTGAGCCCCAAGCTCACCAAGGAGATCTTCGAGATCGTGGTGCGCATCAACCGCGAGCGTGGCACCACCATGCTGCTGGTGGAGCAGAACGCCAACATGGCGCTCAATGCGTCGGACTACGGCTATGTGCTGGAGAACGGCCGCATCGTGATGGAAGACAGCTGCGACAAGCTGCGCGAGAAGGACGACATCAAAGAGTTTTACCTCGGCCTGAAAGAAGCCGGCCAGCGCAGCGAGCGGCGCTGGAAGAAAAAGAAGAACTGGAGGTAACGGCGATGTCAGTCCTGTGGGATTTGAGCGATATCCGGCCCGCCAGCGGCATTGCGATGCCGGGCGACACCATTCCGGCGATCTTCTGGAACGCGGTGGAAAAACGCGGCAGCGCGGTGTGGATGCGGCAGAAGCAGCTGGGCATCTGGCACAGCTGGACCTGGCGGCAGACCGGCACCGCCGTGCGCGAGATCGGCAACGGCCTGCTGTCGCTGGGCCTGGAGGCCGGGCAGTGCGTCTCGATCCAGGCCAACACCGTCATCGAATGGGTGCTGGCCGACCTGGCGGTGCTGAGCTGCGGCGGTATCTCCAACGGCATCTACCCCACCGATGCACCCAGCCAGGTGCAGTACCTCTGCGAAGACTCGGCCACCCGGGTGCTGTTCGTCGAGAACGACGAGCAGCTCGACAAGGCGCTGGAGGTGCGCGGCAGCCTGCCGCTGCTGCGCAAGATCGTGGTTTTCGACATGAAGGGCCTGCGCGAGCTGGACGACCCCATGGTCATCAGCCTGGAAGGGCTGCGCAAGCTGGGGCGCGACTACGCGCAGCACAACCCGGCCGCGCTCGATGCGCGGGCGCGGGCCTGCCAGCCCGGCGACCTGGCCATTCTGGTCTACACCTCCGGCACCACCGGCAAGCCCAAGGGCGCAATGCACAGCCACGCCGGGCTGGTGTACACCGCACGCGGCTACAACACGCTGGTGGCCCAGGGCGCGGGCGACGAGCGCATGTGTTTCCTTCCGCTGTGCCACATTGCTGAGCGCATGGGCGGCGAATACCACGCGCTGTACACCGGCGCGCGCCTTAATTTCGTGGAAAACCCGGAAACCGTGCCGGAAAACGTGCGCGAGATCGCACCCACCGTGTTCACCGCCGTGCCCCGGGTATGGGAGAAGTTCTATTCCGGCGTGATGATCGCGCTGAAGGAAGCCGGCACGCTGCAGCAGGCGGCCTACGCCTGGAGCATTGGCGTG
>DASWYJ010000145.1:0-2939 GCA_036405035.1 Burkholderiaceae bacterium | reverse complement strand
TGTACCTGGTGATTGGTGAGGAAGAAAAGAAAATCCGCCAGGACCCACTCGGCACCGGTAGCGCCATTCTCAAGAAAGTATTTGGATCACTGAAATAAGCAGCACAGCAGTGCTACTGCGCATCTTCCCACCATGGCTTCTGGGGCGTACTGCCTTCGAGCTGGAGGAGCGCATCGATGTCGGGTAGCGGGGGGAAATCGAGGGTCAGGATGTAGCCATCCTTTGTGCGCTCACGGGTTGCGGTGAGTTCCATCCGTTCTGCCAACTGGCGAATGACCTGCCAGCCCAAACCGTTGTCACTGGCACGCGAAGAGGACAGCCCGTCGGCATCCCATTGGTGCCGTACCGTCGCCGCCAGCACGGGATGCTCCGGTTTGCCCATCGACTGAACCAGGAAACTCACCACGGTCCCGCTGTGGATCGCCCAGCCGACGACGCTGTGCAGCAACTCTTCAATCAAACCGGCGTCCGCGATCACCTTGGTTGGCTTGATGGTGCTGCGCACGCTGATGTTGAACTGGTCAAACACCAGATCGTGCTGCCGCAACACTTCGTGGGCCAATTCATCCATGCGCACAACTTGTTGCGGGGGCTCTGCATGACCACCGAGCACGCGGCCAATCTGGCGGCTGCGTTGTGCCAGGACGCGTACCAAATGCAGCGCGTTGAGGATCTCCTGTGCCTGCTCGGCAGAAAACTCACCGGTCTTGGCGTAGGCATCAATAATGCCCTGAATGGCATCGACCGGTTGTTTCAGTTCCGCGCCAACCAAATCGGCCAGCACATCCACGGTCAACGCTGCAGCGGTATCCGTAATGACCTCCGGTGCGTTGGCCAGTGGAGCAGGGACGTCCGATGGGTTGTGGGAAGAAGCCATGAAGAAAATCCTCGGTATAGCGAAGGACTCCGGGGCTGCCGGTGTCTACTGCCAGCGAGTGTAACGGCTCTGTTTGCTAGGGTACGGTTGGGCGCTTCGGGCCGCTAAATGGTGCCGGTGGCCCGCAGCATGTCAATGTGCGCAGGGCTGTAGCCCAGTATGTCGCGCAAAAGGGCGTCGGTGTGTTGGCCGAGCAGCGGTGGTGGCAAATCCTGTCGCACGGGTGTTGTCCCGAGCTTCATCGGGCTGGCCACCAGTTGCAAATGGGGCTGGTGGGGATGGCACCAATCGCTCACCATCCCGCGGGCGTGTACCTGCGGGTCTGCGAAAACTTCTGCAAGGCTGTTGATCGGGCCGCAGGGAACCTGTGCCCGTTCAAGTGCATGCAGCCAATCGGCTTTGGAGCGGGTTTTCAGGATGGTTTCCAGGAGCGGCACAAGGCGATCACGGTTGCGCACCCGATCCTGGTTCTTGCGGAACGAAGGATCGTTTGCCAATTCCGGCGCGCCTGCTACATCACAGAATTTCCGGAACTGGTGGTCGTTGCCCACGGCGAGGATGATGTGGTCGCGCTGCCCCGGGGCAGCAGTGGCCGCCGGCAGCACCTCGAATACCTGGTAGGGCACGATGTTCTGATGGGCATTCCCGGCACGTCCGGGCGGTGCCAGTCGTGATGCGGTATCGACAAGATAACCCGCCCCCAGATTGGCCAGCATGGCTACCTGTGTATCCAGCAGTGCCATGTCGATGTATTGACCCTGGCCGGTACTTTCAGCGTGCCGCAAGGCCGCGAGGATCGCCACGCTGGCATACATGCCGGTAAACAGGTCGGCGACCGCGACTCCCACCTTCTGGGGGCCACCGCCGAGTGCATCCCGCTCTCCGGTCACGCTCATCAATCCACCCATGCCCTGGATCGCATAGTCATAGCCTGCCCGGTTGCGATAAGGGCCTGTTTGCCCGAAGCCGGTGATGCTGCAGTACACCAGCGCCGGATTTATCTGGCGCAGGGCATCGTAATCAAGCCCGTAGCGTGCCATGTCGCCAACCTTGAAGTTCTCGACGAACACCTGGCAGTGGGGCACCAGATCTCGCACTACCGCCTGGCCGGCTGCCGACGCAATGTTGCAGGTCAGGGAATGCTTGTTGCGGTTGGTGCCGAGAAAATAGGCCGCGTCGGTTGTGTCACGTCCGTTGCTATCCTGGAGGAACGGCGGGCCCCAGCCGCGGGTGTCGTCGCCGCCTGCACCCTCTTCGTTTGCCGGGCGCTCCACCTTGATCACATCCGCCCCGAGGTCTGCCAGCGTCTGCGTACACCAAGGCCCCGCCAGTACGCGCGAAATATCCAGTACCCGGATGCCGTCGAGAGCGTTCATGACCCCATTGTCGGGGCAAACGCATAATGGCCGGATGTCTTGCCGTCCCTGGATTTCCGTACTTCTGGTGGGTTTGTTGCTTGGGGGATGCAGCCCGGCCTTCAATTGGCGTGACGTGCGGATCGACGATGGCGCCCTGGTAGGGCTGTTGCCGTGCAAACCCGACACAGGTGAGCGCACATTGCCGCTGGCTGGGGCTCCGGTTCTGGTGCATATGCAGGGGTGCGAGGCTGAGGGCATGATGTTCACGATGGCTGCGGCCCGTATTCCAGCGGCGGGCAATGTGTCTGCCGCGCTGGAGGCATGGAAGGCGGCACTGATGGCCAACGTGCGGGCCGCCGACACACAGGACCGCAGCTTCATCCCCACCGGAGCCACGCCGTTGCCGACGTCGGTGCAGGCCCGTTTTGCCGGCCGGCGTGCGGACGGAGCACCGATCGTGGTGCAGGCCGCCTTTTTTGCACGCGGCGACCGGGTGTACCAGGCTGCCATCTTCTCGGATAAGCCGGCAGGTGACGTGGCAGAAACCTTCTTTGGGAGCCTGGGCCTGCGCTGAGCGCAGCAGCGGGTGGTTTGCGCTGCTGCATTGCGCTGCGAGTTGCCATAATCGGGTATCGGACTTCATGAATAACGGCATTCTCATCATCGCCCACGCACCGCTGGCCCATGCCATGCGCCAGTGTGTG
>DASWYJ010000144.1:0-1982 GCA_036405035.1 Burkholderiaceae bacterium | reverse complement strand
CCGCCTCGGTGCTGCTGGACCGCGCCCAGCGCGTCCATCCATTCACCGGTTTCGATAGGGTCGAGGTCACCCGTCGTATCCATGGTTGTCTCCTGTTGCATGTTTTTCTCGGGCATCTGCTGATGCGCCTGCCCGCTGTGTTCCGCAAGAGGTGTGCCACTGGAATTAATGCCAGAAAAATTGCCTAAGTAGTTGATTTATCAGGGATTGCGCGAACCCGGTGGCACCTATGCCGCCGGAATTCCGGGATTCGGATTGGCCGGATGGCCGGCCTGCCGGGTGGCCTTCTGCGTGCAAACCCTTGGGTCGCCGTTGGCCAGCGGGTAAGCTGCACGGGTGGGCGACGGGCGGACCATCACCGTGCGGCAAGATGCAAAAAAATGCGCCAGCCGTGTCGATTGGCCGTTGCCCCATCCGTCGTGGCAGATGGAACCGGGCCCGTGCCGCCCGGTTCACCGCAACCACCGAGGAGTATTCGATGTTTATCCAGTCGTATTTGTTTTTCAACGGCCGCTGTGAAGAAGCGGTCGATTTCTACAAACAGGCCCTCGGCGCCCAGGTCGAGATGCTCATGCGCTTTTCCGAAGCCCCCGACCCACCGCCGCCCGATATGGTGCAGGCCGACTGGGGCAAGAAGGTGATGCACTGTGCCTTCAAGGTGGGCAGCACGTCGATCATGGCGTCGGACGGCTGCGGCAGCGACGGCGCCGGGTTCAAGGGCTTTTCGCTGTCGCTCAGCGTGGCCGACGAAGCCGCCGCCCAGAAGGCGTTTGCCGCGCTGGGCGAGGGCGGCCAGGTCCAGATGCCGCTGGGCAAGACCTTCTGGTCGCCGTGTTTCGGCATGCTGACCGACAGGTTCGGCATTGGCTGGATGGTGGGCGTGGAGGAATGACCTTGCAGCTCGACCAGAGGAAAAGATGGCTGGCGCTGCTGGTGCTGTGCCTGGGCGAGCTGATGATCGTGCTCGACACCACCATCGTCAACGTCGCGCTGCCGTCCATTCAGGCCGATCTGCATTTCAGCGAAACCGCGCTGGTCTGGGTGGTCAATGCCTACATGCTGACCTTTGGCGGCTTTTTGCTGCTCGGTGGGCGGCTGGGGGACCTGTTTGGCCACCGGCGCCTGTTCCTGCTGGGCATCGTGCTGTTCACCGCGGCCTCGCTGGCCTGCGGGCTGGCCAACAGCCAGGCGCTGCTGGTGGTGGCGCGGGCGGTGCAGGGCCTGGGCGGTGCGGTGGTGTCGGCGGTGGCGCTGTCGCTCATCATGAACCTGTTCACCGAGCCGGCCGACCGGGCGAAGGCCATGGGGGTCTATGGCTTTGTCTGCGCGGGTGGTGGCAGCATCGGCGTGCTGCTGGGCGGCCTGCTCACCGGTGCATTCAGCTGGCACTGGATTTTTCTGGTCAACCTGCCGATTGGCGCGGCGGTCTATGCGCTGTGTGTGGCGCTGCTGCCCGACACCCGGCCGCAGGCCGCCGGGCAGAAGCTCGACGTGGGCGGCGCCATCACCATCACGCTGGCGCTGATGCTGGCGGTCTACGCCATCGTCGGCGGCAACGAAGCCGGCTGGCTGTCGCTGCAGACACTGGGCCTGCTGGGTGCGGCGCTGCTGCTGTTGGTGGCGTTCCTTGCCATCGAGTCCCGGGTGCGGCAGCCGCTGGTGCCGCTGGGCCTGTTCCGGCTGCGCAGCGTGGCCATTTCCAACGTGGTGGGCGTGCTGTGGGCGGCGGCCATGTTCGCCTGGTTCTTCATCTCGGCGCTCTACATGCAGCTGGTGCTGGGCTACACGCCGATGCAGGTGGGCCTGGCGTTCCTGCCGTCCAACCTCATCATGGCCGGTTTTTCGCTCGGGTTGTCGGCCAGCATCGTGCTGCGTTTTGGCCTGCGGCTGCCCATTGCCGTGGGCCTGCTGCTGGCGGCCGCAGGGCTGGCGCTGTTTGCCCGCGCACCGGTGGATGGCGCGTTTGTCGTCGATGTGCTGCC
>DASWYJ010000143.1:0-6833 GCA_036405035.1 Burkholderiaceae bacterium | reverse complement strand
AATACTGTGTACCTGTGGGAGCGCGAGTGCTCGATCCAGCGCCGTCATCAGAAGGTCGTGGAAGAAGCTCCGTCCCCGTTTCTGGACGAAGAACTGCGCCGCCAGATGGGCGAGGCAGCGGTTCGCGCGGCGAAGTCGATCGGCTACAGCAATGCAGGCACGATTGAGTTCCTCGTGGATAAGCACCGCAACTTCTACTTCCTGGAGATGAACACGCGCCTGCAGGTGGAGCATCCGGTCACCGAGTGCATCACGGGCCTGGACCTGGTGGAGCTGATGATCCGCGTGGCGGCCGGTGAAAAACTGCCGCTGACGCAGGCCGAGGTGAAGCGTGAGGGCTGGGCCATCGAGTGCCGCATCAACGCCGAAGACCCGTTCCGCAACTTCCTGCCGAGCACGGGCCGGCTGGTGCGCTTCCGGCCACCGGCGGAGACCATGTTTGCGTCGGACACGTCGCAGCTGTATGGCGTGCGGGTCGATACCGGCGTGGAGGACGGCGGCGAGATCCCGATGTTCTACGACTCGATGATTGCCAAGCTCATCGTGCACGGCAAGGACCGCAACGACGCGATTGCCAGGATGCGCGACGCGCTGAACGGCTTCGTGATCCGCGGTATTTCCAGCAATATTCCGTTCCAGGCGGCGCTGCTGGCGCACCCGCGCTTCGTGGCCGGTGACTTCAATACCGGCTTCATCGCGGAGCAGTACAGCCAGGGCTTCCGGGCCGAAGACGTGCCCCACGACGATCCGGGCTTCCTGGTGGCGCTGGCGGCCTATGTGCACCGCCGCACCCTGAACCGTGCGGTGGGTATCAGCGGGCAGTTGCCGGGCCATGGGGTCACGGTGGGGCAGAAGTTCGTGGTGATCGGGCTGGGCACTGGCGGGAACAACACCCCGCAGGAAGCCACCATCAGCGATTTCCAGGCCGAATCGGGTTCCAGCGTGGTGGAAACCGGTGGCAAGCGCTATGCGCTGTGTGGCAACTGGCATCTGGGCGGCATCCGTATCCGCGGCACCGTGAATGGCCAGCCATTTGTGGCCCAGGTGGAGCGCGGATTGCCGAAGAATCCGCTGGGCATCCGCATTGCGCACAACGGCACCCAGCTGGATGCTATCGTGCTGTCGCCACGCGGTGCGCAGCTGCACGCGCTGATGCCGTACAAGGCACCGCCCGACATGAGCCGTTATGTGCTGTCGCCGATGCCAGGCCTGCTGGTCGATGTGGCGGTGCAGGTCGGCCAGAAGGTGCAGGCTGGCGAGCGCGTGGCGGTGATCGAGGCGATGAAGATGGAAAACGTGTTGTTCGCCGCTGCTGATGGCGTGGTCGGGAAGATTCTTGCCAGCAAGGGCGAGAGTCTGTCGGTGGACCAGCCTATCGTGGAGTTCGCATGAGCACGCGGCCCTTCAAGGTATTGGGCATCCAGCAAATTGCCATCGGCGGACTCGACAAGCGCAAGCTGCAAAAACTCTGGGTCGAGATGCTGGGGCTGGAAATCACCGGCACCTACAAGAGTGAGCGCGAAAATGTGGACGAGGACATCTGCGCCATCGGCAGCGGGCCATTCAAGGTGGAGGTGGATCTGATGCAGCCGCTGGACCCGGAGAAGAAGCCGGCCATCCATGCCACCCCGCTGAACCATGTGGGCCTGTGGATCGACGATCTGCCAGCGGCGGTGCAGTGGCTCACGGCGAATGGCGTGCGTTTTGCTCCCGGCGGCATTCGCAAGGGTGCAGCGGGCTTCGACATCTGTTTTCTGCATCCCAAAGGCAACGAGGAATCGCCCATCAGCGGCGAGGGCGTGCTGATCGAACTGGTGCAGGCGCCGGTGGAAGTGGTCAGCGCGTTCAGCCGGCTGGCCGCCGCGGCGCACTGAGACGGCGGGCCCCGTACCGAACGGGGCTTCGGTGGAGCCGGCGCGCAGCGCGATGGGTGGTTGTGCTGCCATTGGTACTGCAGCAAACCGCCGGTGCTGCCGATAAGGGGGTGTCGTCCTGATTTGCGGTGGCCCCTCCATGAAATTCCATTTTTTGTCTCCTGGCAAGGCGCTGCTACGCAGCATGCGCCTGAACGCCAAACTGTGCACGCTGGCCTGCCTGCTGTTGCTGCCGCTGGGTGTGGTTTCCTGGCAACTGGCGCAGTACCAGGCCATTCCACACGGGACGCTGATCGCCGTGGCGGTGCCGCTGCTGCTGGCCGTGTATCTGGCGTTGGCGCTGCACAGCAGCTTTGTGCGGGATTTCCGGCGCATGGCGCACGGTATCCACCGTATCTCCGAAGGCGATCTGCAGGTCGATTGCCATGTGGCCGGGCGCGATGAACTGGCCGATGCGGCGGTGCTGCTGCACCGCATGGTGGAGCGGCTGTCGGCCACCGTGGCCGATGTGCGGAGCAATTCGGCCTTGGTCGCCTATGCGGGCCACCACCTCGCCAGCAGCAGCCGCGACCTCGCGGACCGCACCGAGCAGCAGGCCGCCAACTTGCAGCAGACGGCAGCGAGTGTGCAGCAGCTGTCGGCCACGGTGCAGCAGAATGCGGCTACGGCAGGGGCGGTCGATGGCCAGGCGATCGGCGTGCGCGATGCGGCGGAAAACGGCGCCAGTTCCATGGCAGCGGCGGTGCAGTCGGTCGAGGCCATCCACCAGAGCGCGCGCCGGATGAACGAGATCATTGGCGTGATCGACAGCCTGGCCTTCCAGACCAACATCCTCGCGCTGAATGCGGCCGTGGAGGCCGCCCGCGCCGGCGAGCAGGGCCGGGGCTTTGGCGTGGTGGCCACCGAGGTGCGCAACCTGGCCCGGCGGTCGGGGGAGTCAGCCCGCGAAATCCGCCAGTTGATCCAGGCGTCCACCCAGCAGGTGGAAACCGGGGTGTCGCAGATCCGTGCAGCGGGCGACGGCATTACCCGGGTGGTGTCGGGCATCCGCGGCGTGGCGGCCAACATGTCGCAAATCTCCTCGGCCAGCGCGGAGCAGAGCAATGGCCTGAGCGAGATTTCCACCGCCGTGTCGCAGCTGGACGAGATCACGCAGCGCAACGCGCAGATGGTGGAGCGGGCGGTGGCCGAGGCCCATACGCTGGAGTCCCGTGCCGCTGGTCTGGCCCGCGCGGTATCGGGTTTCCGGCTGCAGCAGGGAACGGCCGAAGAGGCGATGGCGCTGGTGGAGCGGGCGGTGTCGCTGCGGGAGCGCAGCGGCTCGCGCGACCATTTCGTCCGCACGCTGAACCAACCGGCATCCGGCCTGTATGACCGCGACATGTACGTGTTTGCACTGGATGCGGGGGGGATCTACGTGGCCTTTGCCGGCAACCCGGCCAAAGTGTCCAGCTCGGTGCATGCCATTGCCGGCATCGATGGTGTGCAGCTGATGGAGGCCATCGTGCGCCAGGCCAGCGAAGCGCCCGGCTGGGTCGAGTACGACATCACCAATCCGTCGAGCGGCAGCATCCAGACCAAGATGTCCTACGTATGCCGGATCGACGATCTGTATGTGGGCTGCGGCGTGTACAAAAACCTGGTGCAGCTGCAGGCCGCGTAGCTGGGCTGGCTAGCCGCCTTGGGATGTGCGGGCCGCACGGGCCTTGGCCAGCGCCGCCGCAACGACCGATTGCCGGGGAGTGGCATCAGCGGAGGGTGTGATTGGCGCATCTGCTGCCGGAGCCGGCTGGCCCAGGCGCTGCGCGCGGGCGGTGTAGCGGAGCAGGGCGGTGTCGGCCTGGGCCTGGGACCATGCGGCCCATCCCGTTGCGGCACCTGTTTCTGCGGGCTCGAGCAGGATGCAGTCGACCGGGCATGCCGGAATACACAGCTCGCATCCGGTGCACCATGCGGCCACGATGCTGTGCATGCGTTTGTTGCTGCCGATGATGGCATCGGTCGGGCAGGCCTTGATGCACAGCGTGCAGCCAATACACCAGTCTTCATCGACCACGGCCACCTGCCGTGGCGTTTCGGTGCCATGCACGGGACTCAGGGGCTCCGCCGGCTTGCCGGTGATGGCTGCAAGCCGGGCCACGCCTTCCGCCCCACCGGGAGGGCACTGGTTGATGCCGGCCTGTCCTTCGGCAATGGCATGGGCGTAGCTGGCGCAATCCGGAAATCCGCAGCGGGTGCACTGGGTCTGCGGCAATGCGGCGTGCAGCCGCCGGGTCAGCTCCGGTAGGGTGCCTGCCGGAATGGTCACTGCTGCGCGGGCATCGAGATGACGCGCTCGCCATTGGGCATGGTCTGCACCTTGGCGGGGTGGCGGAGGCGGGCGTTCTTGCCGACCTGCACCGGCACGGCCAGCGATTCCACCATGTTGCCCGAGCGCAGGTACACATGGATGTAATGCAGTCCGTCCTGCTGCGGCAGGACACCAATGGTGTACGAGGCCGATCCTGTGGTCTGCACCGCATGGCCGCCCGGCAGGCCGTCCCGCAATGCCAGCGCCGCATCCGGGTTGAGTTCGATGGTCATGGGCCCGCTGCCCTCTGCGCGCCGCATCAGCAGGCGGACCTGGCCCACGGTTCCAGTGGCGGGGCTGTCGACCTCATATTGCATCAACACCCCCAGCCGTGTCTTGGAGGTCCGCACCTGCCCCTTGACCGGAGCGGCGTGAGGGGTTGCCGACGCTTTGCTTCCCACTGGCGCAGCAGGGAGGGGCGCATGGCCGGTCGCTGCGCCGGCCGGCAGGCAGAGCGTGCTTGCCAACGCCAGGCTGGGCAGGAGGAATGTATTCATGGCGTGACTCCTGGACGGGGGCGGTTCGTTAGCGCACCGTCAATGTGAAGCAGGCGCTGCTGTTGCGGCCGCTGGACACGAACTGATTGAAATCCGTGACAGCCAGCACGTAGTCGCCGGTGGACAGCGTGGTGGTGGCGGTTTCGCTGTTGTTGATGGCGCTGGACGCATCGAGGCGGAAACCCTGGCTGTCGTACAGCACGAAATCCGGGTCCGAATTGGCCGTGGTGGAAGAGGTCCGGGTCAGCGTGAAAGTGCGGCTTCCCCCCTGCAGCGCTGGGAGCCTGATGTACCGGAAGGAACCTGCCTTGTTGCCGGCCAGCGTGGGGTCGGCGGCAGTTCCCACACAGATGTTGGCCAGATTGCTTCCGAGTCCGCTGTAGGTCATGTAGATGGGGCTCAGGTTGGCGATCACCGGATTGCCGAAATTGGTTTCGTTTTCGGCGTAGGGTGATGTGGGGAGGGCTATGGCAATGTTCGGGTTACCCAGAACGGTCTGCACCGCGCCCGATGTGCCGGGTGCGCTGGTGACGAGGGCGCGCGCAAAAGCATGGATGCTGGTCAATGCGGGCGAGGTTTTCAGCCCGGTCTTCATGGTATTCCAGACCGGCCCGAATCCCACTGCGGCGGTGTTGCTGAGATCCCAGAAGACCCGCTCCACGCTCGATTCCTTGAACCAGCCCGCGTTGCTGGATTCTCCGACGCGCACGTCAAAGCTGTCGCCAGTGGCCTGGCCCGCGCCGCTGGTGTCGGAGTAGATGGGGTTGGCCAGCGCGATGGCGGACCACGCATTGCCCCAGCCTTCGGAAAACGCCACCCGCATGTCCAGTCGGTCGTCGTTGCCGCCATGGGGGCCGCTGATGGTGTCGTCACGCGAAAAAACGTCTTGCAGGTAGTGGCCGAACTCGTGTGCCACGACATGGTCGTCGTACTCATCCGTATCGTTGTTTGCGGCGCCCAGGATATAGATTTGCCGAACGCTCGATCCTCCGGAGATACCGGTGAAGAAGGACGTTCCGATCTGCCCGAGGGCCAGATTTCCTGACGCGGTAATGTTGTTCGGGCTCCAGTTGATGTTGAGCTTCGGGAAAGAGACGGTGGAATCCACCGAGATGATTTTTTGGGTGGCCTGGTAGATCGTGTCGATGATGGCAAAAGGCCCTGCCGACCGCCGCGTGTTGTCGTAGCCGCTGCCGGTCCACCCGGAGGGCGCATTGAGGTTCTGGGTCGTGGCGCCTGCGGTGCTGGTGAAGGTGGCCCCGACCAGTGCCCACTGGGCCCCGTTGCTGGTGTTGTCGATCACGGAGATGTCTGCCGCATTGCTGCCGGACACCACCATCTTGGCCTTGGCACGGATGAATACGCTGCGGCCCGAGGGGAGTGACAGCGTGTAGTCGCCGTTGGTGTTGGTATTGCCTGTTGCCAGGATGGCCTGGGAGCCGGCATCCACGGCCTCGACGACGACCGAGCGCACGGGCCGCTGGATGGTGCCACCGTAGTTCAGCCGGGGTTGGTTGCCGGTCAGTGTGATCGGAACATGGTCATAGGTAATTTTGCCGCTGACCGTGCTGGCTCCGGCGCCAGGCGCCGGGGCTGGCGTGGGAGCGGGTGAGGGCGCAGGCGTGCCATTGGAGCCACTGCTGCCCCCACCGCCGCCGCAGGCTGCAAGAAATGCACAGAGCGCAAAGGCGCCGGTCAGGTGTCGCATCACAGGGCTCTCCGACAGGGGGGCGTAGCCGTCCGCTTACCAGGGCGGTGCGGACGGCAGACCGGTTTACGCAGCAGCGCGGCGGCTGGTTTTGCTCTTTGCTGGGGTGGCTTTGGTTACCCGGCGGGTGGTGGCGCGGCGGACAACCGGCTTGGCCTCCGGCAGCGGCTGGGCGTTGTGGGCCAGGATGAAAGCCTTGACGTCCGGGTAGACGATTTCGCGCCAGCGGCGGCCGCTGAAAATTCCATAGTGGCCGGCGCCCTTGGCCTCCAGGTGCTTCTGCAGCGGCGCAGGAATGCCGGTGCACAGGTCGTGTGCTGCCGCAGTCTGGCCGGAACCGGAGATGTCATCCAGCTCCCCCTCGACCGTGAACAGCGCTGTGGTCGTGATGTCCTGCGGACGTA
>DASWYJ010000142.1:0-17617 GCA_036405035.1 Burkholderiaceae bacterium | reverse complement strand
ACCCGCACCCGCACCACCTTCGAGATCGCCGCCACACGGCTGTCGGCCGATGTGATCAACCTCGACATCGCGCGCAGCTCGGCCAGCAAGGGCGAGTCGCTGCTCGACACCATCGCCAACCTGAGCGCGATGGCGGCCGATTTGTTCGTGGTGCGCCACGGCGAAAGCGGTGCGCCCTACCTGATCGCCCAGCATGTGGCGCCGCATGTGCACGTCATCAACGCCGGCGACGGCCGCCACGCCCACCCCACCCAGGGCCTGCTGGACATGTACACCATCCGGCACTACAAGAAGGATTTTTCCAACCTCACGGTGGCCATCGTCGGCGACGTGTTGCACTCGCGGGTGGCGCGCTCCGACATCCACGCGCTGACCACGCTGGGCTGCGCCGAGGTGCGGGTGGTCGGCCCCAAGACCCTGGTGCCGAGCGACATGGCGCAGATGGGCGTGCGGGTCTGCCACACGCTGGAAGAAGGCATCAAGGGCTGCGACGTGGTCATCATGCTGCGGCTGCAGAACGAACGCATGAGCGGCGCGCTGCTGCCCTCCAGCCAGGAATTCTTCAAGCGCTTCGGCCTGACCCCGGAGAAGCTGCAACTCGCCAAGCCCGACGCCATCGTCATGCACCCGGGCCCGATCAACCGCGGCGTGGAGATCGACTCGGCGGTGGTCGATGGCAAACAGAGCGTGATCCTGCCGCAGGTCACCTTCGGCATCGCCGTCCGTATGGCCGTCATGGGCATCGTGGCAGGAAACGAAGCATGAAAATCCTCATCAAGAACGGCCGCGTCATCGATCCGGCCTCGGGCCTGGACCAGCAGGCCGACGTGGCCATCGCGGCCGGCCGCATCATCGCCATCGGCAACGTGGCAAACGACTTCGCGCCCAACAAGACGCTCGACGCCAGCGGCTGCATCGTGGCGCCCGGCCTGGTCGATCTGGCGGTGCGCCTGCGCGAGCCGGGCTACGAACACGAAGGCATGCTCGAATCAGAGCTGGCTGCGGCGGTGGCCGGTGGCGTCACCAGCCTGGTCTGCCCGCCCGACACCGACCCGGTGCTCGACGAACCCGGCCTGGTGGAGATGCTCAAGTTCCGCGCCGAGAAGCTGCACCAGTCGCGTGTGTTTCCCCTTGGCGCACTCACCCGCAACCTGCAGGGCGAGATACTGACCGAGATGGTGCAGCTCACCGAGGCGGGCTGTGTGGGCTTCAGCCAGGCTGAAATCCCGCTGGCCAACACCCAGATCCTGCAACGCGCGCTGCAATATGCGGCGACCTTTGGCTACACCGTCTGGCTGCGCCCGCAGGACATGCACCTGGGCAAAGGTGTTGCCGCCAGCGGCCCGCTGGCGACCCGGCTGGGCCTCTCCGGCGTGCCGGTGGCCGCTGAAACCATTGCGCTGCACACCATCTTCGAGCTGATGAAAACCACCGGCGCACGGGTCCACCTGTGCCGGCTGAGCAGCGCGGCCGGCGTGGTGCTGGTGCGCCAGGCCAAGCAGGAAGGCCTGAAGCTGAGCTGCGATGTGAGCATCAACTCACTACACCTGACCGACACCGATATCGGTTTTTTCGACAGCAGCGCCCGGCTCAACCCGCCGCTGCGCCAGCAGCGCGACCGCGATGCACTGCAGGAAGCCCTGGCCGATGGCACCATCGACGCGCTGGTCTCCGACCACACGCCGGTCGAGGCCGACGCCAAGACCCTGCCCTTTGCCGAAAGCGAACCCGGCGCCACCGGGCTGGAACTGCTGCTGGGCCTGTCGCTGAAATGGGCCCGCCAGCGCTGGGCCGGTGACCCCGGCCAGGCGCTGCGACAGGCGGTGGCGGTGCTCACACGGGGCCCAGCCGATGTGTTGGGCGACGCGCTGGGCACGCTGCGCCACAGCAGCGGCCGGCTGGTCGAGGGGGGCGCGGCCGACGTCTGCATCTTCGGCGCTGGCGCGGAATGGACCGTCTCTGCGCACACCTTGCGCAGCCAGGGCAAACACACACCATTTTCCGGCTACCAGCTGCCCGGCCGGGTGCGCTGGACGCTGGTGGGCGGCCAGCTGGCCTTCGGGCACTGAGTGGGCATGCTGTCGCACTTGCCAAAGCGGCCCCACACCGCCGCGCCCCGATGACGCTTCCGTGCACCGCCCGGGCACTGGTCAAGGTCGCGCGCCTGCTGGCCCATATCGTGGCCGGGCTCATCACCATCCATTGGCGTTTTCCACGGCTCGGACCAAGCGAGCGGGAAGCCGAGGTCCAGCGCTGGGCCCGGGGCATGCTGGCGCGGCTGGGCATTGCGCTGGTGGTCGAGGGCAGCCCGGCGCCTGCAGGCCCCCTGCTGCTGGTGGCCAACCATATTTCCTGGCTCGACATTCTGGTGGTGCATGCCGCCCGCTACTGCCGTTTTGTGTCGAAAGCCGATGTGCAGCGCTGGCCGCTGATCGGCACGCTGGCCACGGCTGCCGGCACGCTATACATCGCCCGCGAATCCCCGCGCGATGCGGTACGCATGGTGCACCACATGGCTGAAAGCCTGCGCGCCGGCGATGTGGTGGCCGTGTTTCCCGAAGGCACCACGAGCGACGGGCTGGCGCTGCTGCCCTTTCACGCCAACCTGCTGCAGGCGGCCATTTCCGCCGAGGCACCCGTCCAGCCGATTGCGCTGCAGTTCACCGACAGCGCCAGCGGCGCGACCAGCCTCGCGCCCTGCTATATCGGCGATGACACCCTCGTCGCGTCCATCTGGCGCACGCTCTGTGCCGACCCGATCACCGCCGTGGTGCGGTTCGGTCCGCCGCAACAGGCGCTGGGCCGCGACCGGCGACGCTGGGCGACCGACTTGCGGGAAGACATCACCCGCATGCGGCCGGGCCACTGAGCCCCAGCAGCGCCCAGCGAGCTCCCATGCAAAAAGGGGCCGAAGCCCCTTTTTGGTGTTTGCGTGTGGAGGAGCGCCAGGGCTCCTTCACCATCAACCCAGCGGATTGTTGGCCAGCGAACCGGTGATGATCGACAACACCTGCCCAGGCAGCGTCGTGACAATGGCGAGGGGGCCGCTGTCACCCAGCAGGTCGATATCGAGGGGCAACGGCAGACCGCCGCCTTCGCCACCACCCAGACCGGGCAAAGGCAGACCGCCACCCAGGCCACCCAGCAAGCCGGTAACCACTTCGAGGCCAGGCAGGCCACCGCCCAGCAGGCCGGTGATCACATCCAGACCGGGCAGGCCGTCAACGCCGGGCAGCGCCGCAGCTTCGGTAGTGCCCGCACCGCCGCCCAGGCCGCCGAGAAGACCCGACAAGATATCCAGGCCCGGCAGGCCGCCACCCAGCAGACCCGACAGAATGTCGAGCCCCGGCAGGCCGCCTTCACCACCCAGCAGACCGCCCAGAATGTCCAGGCCGGGCAGGCCACCGCCCTCGCCACCACCTACACCCGGCAGGGGCAGCGGCAGACCGCCACCAAGACCACCCAGCAATCCGGTGAGCACATCCAGACCAGGCAGCGCAGGCAAGCCCGGCAGGCCACCTTCTTCACCACCGGGCAAACCCGGCAGCCCGGGAAGACCCGGGAGTGCGGGCAGACCGCCCGACAGTAGGCCGCTCAAAGCGCCAAGCGGGCTGGCACTGCTAGCAGTGCCGTAATAGACTTCATCGGTAGAGACAGGCATGGGGGAACCTAATAGTATTAATTGGAGAAAGCACTCTAGTGCATAAGTGCTCACTAATTATGTAGCAGCGCAATCTCCCACTGCGTTACGCTGGTAACCCAAAAGATTGACAAGCAGGCACCAGCTGTGTAGCACATGCTTCCAAGCAGCACCGCAGGCGGGCGAAAACCCACCCCGGCGCTCAGGCGTCAGACGTTGAACAGGAAGTTCATGACGTCACCGTCCTTGACAACGTATTCCTTGCCTTCGGAGCGCATCTTGCCGGCATCTTTGGCGCCCTGCTCACCTTTGCACGCGATGTAGTCGTCAAAAGCGATGGTCTGGGCCCGAATGAAGCCCCGCTCGAAATCACCGTGAATGACACCGGCAGCCTGCGGTGCGGTGTCGCCGATGCGAATGGTCCAGGCGCGGACCTCCTTCACACCTGCGGTAAAGTAGGTCTGCAGGCCCAGCAGGGTGAAGGCGGCACGGATCAACCGGTTCAGCCCCGGCTCGTCCTGCCCCATTTCGCTCAGGAACAGCGTGCGGTCATCGTCATCCATGTCCGCCATATCGGCTTCCATTTTTGCGCAAATGGCCACAACTGGTGCGTTCTGGCCAGCCGCATAATCCTGCAGCCGGGCCAGCAACGGATTGTTCTCGAATCCGGTTTCGCTGACATTACCGACAAACATGGCCGGCTTGGCCGTGATCAGGCAGAACTGCTTGAGCACAACTTGTTCTTCCTTGCTGAAGGCAATGCCACGCACCGGCTTGGCCTCGTTCAGCGCGGCCCGGCATTTTTCCAGCACCGCCACCAGACGCGCGGCCTCCTTGTCGTTGCCCGATTTCGCGGCCTTGGTGTAGCGGTTCAGGCTTTTTTCAACGGTGGAAAGGTCGGCCAGGCACAGTTCGGTCTGAATGACTTCGATATCGGCGATCGGATCGACCTTGCCAGCCACATGAATGACGTTGTCATCCTCGAAGCAGCGCACCACATTGACGATGGCGTCGGTTTCGCGGATGTGCGCGAGGAACTGGTTGCCCAGGCCTTCCCCCTGGCTGGCACCAGCGACCAAGCCGGCGATATCGACAAACTCCACGATCGCCGGCACGATGCGCTCGGGCTTGACGATCTGCGACAGCCCCTGGAGCCGCGGATCGGGCACCTCGACAATGCCCACATTGGGCTCGATGGTGCAGAAAGGGTAATTTTCGGCCGCGATGCCGGCCTTGGTCAGGGCATTGAACAGGGTGGATTTGCCAACGTTGGGCAAACCAACGATGCCGCACTTCAAACTCATGGGGAGGACTCCGGAACAGGTCGGCTAGTGTAAGTCAGCACTGCCCGGCGCAGCCGCGGAGCCGGACGGACAAAAGCCACCCGGCTGGTGCAACCGGATGGCCTGTGCAGAAATGTGGCCGCCACGCTGTGGCGGCCACGCGACGGACGGCTCAACCGCCGGTTACATACGCTTTCAAAGGCGGCTCGGCGCCGACCGTCGGGGTCAGCAGAATGCCCGGCGCAAAGCTGAAGCCCGCCATGACGCCGAAATTGACGACGAACATCAACGGATCGACGCTGGGCATGAACAGCTTGAAACAGACCGACCGTGGAATGCGTTTGGGATCGGCCGGACCGGAATGGATGATGGCATCCATGGCCAGGGCATGGAAGACCGGGTCCGACGTGCCCGCCAGCAAATGGTCGGCAAAATTCAGCGGGCAGACGTCCTGGCTGGCGATGGTACGCACCTGCTTGGGATCAACCCCAGGGCCGGCCTTCAGGCCGGAGGTGCCGTTGGGTCCGAAATTGGGAATCGCCACTTCATCGGTCCGGGTGTACAGCGCGGTGTATGAAATGCCCGGCACCGTTTCGAAATCCTGGTTCAGCGCACGCATCCAGGCGGATTCGGGACGCAGCTGCCAGATCCCCGGCGCGCAGGGCTTGAGACAGACCAGCGAGGCCTCCAGCGTGCCGTGGTTCACGGCCGCCAGCGAAATCAGGTCTTCGATCATCGGCCGGATGTCGGGCCAGAAGCGGATCGACCAGCGCGGCAGCGCCCCGCCCATGCTGAATCCGATGACATGAACCTTCTTGTTGCCGGCGCGGGCATAGGTGGTACGCACCGCATGGGTCACATATTCAGATGCGATCTGCAGTTCCGACGAACCCAGCTGCGGGAAGTCGACCGCGCAATACGGGATGCGGGCACGCTCCAGGAAAAGAATCCAGTTCCAGCCATAGTTGCTCTTGACGGACTGGCCGGCACCGGCCACCAGCAGCACCGGGTTACGGGTGGCATTGTCGATGTCACCACTGCAGATGATGCGCTCGTTGAGCGTCTGGACGGGCGTTTCCAGCGGAATGGGGGCTGCGGCATGGACTGCGGCAGCCAGAAAAACCCCGGCCAGGCCGGAAAAAAGCTGGAACGGTTGCATGGGAAATCTCCTACCCCTTTTAGGGTTGTAAGAATACCTTTAGGTTACCCAGCTTACCGTCGATTTAACTTTTTACCTAATTTGGCCGTCCAGCGCGCTCCGTGCTCAGGAAAATGCGTAGCGGCCATAGGCCGGCTGGCCGGTACGCAACAGCTTGTCGGCTCCGCTGGCCACGATGGCATTCATGCCCCACGTCAGGGCGCCATCGAGCCGGCTGTCGCGGCGCTCGCGCAGCAGGTAGTCGGTCACGGCCGGGGATGCGGTGGCCGTGGCCGGATCGATATCCGGAATGGCGCAACGCACGCAGGGTTTGACCAGTCGCAGCTCCGCAATGCCCGTCGCATCACCCACAAACACACTGTCCAGATGGTCCTCGTCGTGCGCCTCGACGCCGGCCAACACCAGATTGGGCCGGAAACGCTCGATGCCCACCGCCCCAAGCCCGTCGGCGGCCAGGCTGGCATTGAGCGCATCAATCGCCGCCACGCTGCAGACCAGCACCGGATACCCATCGGCAAACTGCGTGGTGGCGTCGATGCCCGCCGTCCACACCGGGCTGCAGCGCCGCTGGAAATCCGGGTCGAAGCGCACAAGACGCAACCCACCATAACGCGCGTGGAATGCCGCAGCCCCTTCCGGTGCCGCCCCCGCCAGGAAATCGGTAAACCACTGGCCGGCGGCAGCCCCCATGTCCCAGGCGCTGACCTCGTCGTTCCAGACCCGCACCGTGACCGGTTTCTCCACCGCGTCAAGCGCCACGTGCAGCGCCAGCATGCCAGGCGCGCGCAACACCATTTCATAGTGGCGCAGCGCCGGCCGGACCAGCGCCATCTGCGGCAGCTCGCGCTGGGTCAGGAACTCGCCCCGCGCATCGACCACCATCCAGGCCCGGTCGAACTCCAGCCCGGTAGCGGTCAGCACCGCATCCTGCACCTCGACGCCGGCGCAGGACTTGACCGGGTACACGAACAGGCGGGCAATGCGGGCTTCAACATCGAACGGCGGAACATCCATGTGCAGGCTCTCGGCGGGCCTGCTCCATGGCGCAGGCGGTTGGTGAAACCGCCATTCTGCCGTGCCATCCACCGCCGCTGCACTCCGGCGGCCGGATATCCGGGCACTGCCCCGCGCCACGCAGGGGCGCAGGCCGGCTCCTACAATGCCGCATGGGTATGCGTTTTGACGTCTGTATACGGGGCGGCGGTGTCGTGGGCATGAGCCTGGCGCTGCAGCTGGCCAGCCAGCGGCTGCGGGTCGGCCTGGTCGCCCGGGCCCAGCCCCGGCCAGGCGATGTGCGTGCCTATGCCCTCAACCAGGCATCGCGTGCGCTGCTGCAGGATCTCCGGGTCTGGCCCCAACCACCCGACGTCACGCCGGTACGACAGATGCAGGTCTGGGGCGACAGCGGCGGCGCCGTGGCCTTTGACCATGCCGACGCCGGCGAAGAGGCGCTGGCCTGGATCGTCGACGTTCCGGCGCTGGAGCGGCAACTCGCGCAGGCGGTGTCCTACCAGAGCCAGATCGAGCGGCTGGACGACGCTGCCGCACCGGCGCTGGCCGATGTGGCGCTCACCGTGGTGTGCGAAGGGCGGGCCAGCCTGACACGCGGGCTGCTGGGCACCGGCTTCACCACCCACGCCTACCACCAGCACGCCATTGCGGCCCGCCTGCACTGCGCCCGGCCCCATGGGTACACCGCCCGCCAGTGGTTTTCGGGCAGCGAGGTGCTGGCGCTGCTGCCGATGGCCGACGATACGGTGGCGCTCGTATGGTCGGTCTCCGACGGGCGCTGCGACAGCCTGCTGCAGCTCCCCGCCAATCAATTCCAAGCAGCCCTGCAGCAGGCCACCGGCGATCAGTTGGGCACCCTCACACTCACCAGTGAGCGGGCTTCCTGGCCGCTGGTGCTGGGCGAAGCCGCCCACTGGGTCGGCCCGGGCTGGGCGCTGGCGGGGGACGCCGCGCACAGCATCCACCCGCTTGCGGGCCAGGGCCTCAATGTAGGGCTCGCCGATGTGGCCGAACTCGCCCGTGTGCTGCAGGCCCGCCAGGGTGCCGACTACTGGCGCGCGCTCGGTGACGTACGCCTGCTGCGCCGCTACGAACGCGCCCGCAAGGCCGACGCCGCCGCCATGCGGGGCCTGACCGACGGGCTGCACCACCTGTTTGCCCAGGACGACCGGCGCTGGCAATTGCTGCGCAACACCGGCATGAACGCAGTTGCCCGCAGCGGCCCGGTCAAGCGCTGGCTGGCCCGCCAGGCCACCGGCGCATGACCACATCCAGCCGTCCTGGCCGCCGCGTACTTCCATTCCACCCCCATTGAGTATTGCCACCACCATGCATGCACCCCTCTCCGCACTGCGCACGGGCCTCGCCGCTGCCGCCGTTCTGTTCACCTTCTGCACGGGCGCACTGGCGCAGGAAGCAGCCATTCGCAAGAACCTGCCGGAGCGCCTGCCCAACCTGCCGAAAATCGACGAGGTGCGCACCACGCCGATGGCGGGGCTGTACGAAATCCGTGTCAACGGCAGCGAGATCTATTACACCGATGCCCAGGGCACCTACCTGATCCAGGGCAACCTGATCGATACCAAGGCCCGCCGCAACCTGACCGAAGAGCGCGTGGAGAAGCTCAATGCGATCAATTTCGATAGCCTGCCGCTGAAAGACGCCTTCGTCATGACACGCGGCGACGGCAAACGCAAGATCGCGGTGTTCGAGGACCCGAACTGCGGCTACTGCAAACGCTTCGAGCGCGACCTGCAGAAGGTGGACAACGTCACCGTCTACCTGTTCCTGTACCCCATCCTCGGCGCCGACTCGGTCGAGAAATCCAAGGCGATCTGGTGCGCCAGCAGCAAGACCACGGCCTGGCAGGACTGGATGGTGCGCGACGTCACGCCGCCGGCCGCCAGCTGCGACGCCGCGGCCATCACCCGCAATGTCGAGTTCGGCCGCAAATACAAGATCACGGGCACCCCCACCCTCATTTTTGCCGATGGCACCCGGGTACCCGGCGCCATCAATGCACAGCAGATCGAGAAATTCCTCGCCGATGCCAAGGTGGCAGAAGTCAAGCGCTGAGCCATTCCCTTCGTGCGCCTCCGTGCCAGGGTTCCGCTTCTGCCACGGCCAACCTCTTTCATTCCATGCCCCGCACGCCACGCCCTGTTGACGGCCCCCACTACCGCATCGAGGTCGATGACCTGCATGCACACCTGTTCCGCGTCACGCTGACCGTGCCCGAGCCCGCCGCCGGCCAGCGGGTGTCGCTGCCGGTATGGATTCCCGGCAGCTACCTGGTGCGCGAATTCGCCCGCAACCTGCAGCAGCTGGAGGCGCGCCAGGGCCGCAAGGCCGTGGCGCTGCACCAGCTCGACAAGAACACCTGGGACACCGCCGCCCAGCCAGGCAAGCCGCTGGTGCTGCGCTACCGCGTCTATGCCAACGACAACTCGGTCCGCAGCGCCTGGCTCGACACCGCCCGCGGCTTCTTCAACGGCACCAGCCTGTGCCTGCGCGTGCATGGCCAGGAAGACCGCACCCACCGCATGGCGCTGGCGCCCGGCCACACGCCGGCCGGCTGGCAGGTCGCAACCGGGCTGGCGGCCGTGGCCGTCGACAAGGCCGGCTTTGGCGACTACGAGGCACCCGACTACGACGCCCTGGTGGACTGCCCGGTGGAGATGGGTGATTTCTGGAGCGCGGGCTTCGATGCCGGCGGCATACCGCACCGGCTGGTGGTGGCCGGTGCGGCCCCCGGCTTCGACGGTACCCGCCTGCTGGCCGACACCCGCACCATCTGCGAAACCGCCATCCGCTTCTGGCATGGCCGCAGCAAGCCGCCGCATGCCACCTACGTCTTCCTGCTCAATGTGGTGGACGACAACTACGGCGGCCTCGAACACCGCAACTCCACCGCACTCATCTGCAGCCGGCGCGACCTCCCCCGCCAGGGCGACACCCGGACCAGCGAGGGCTACACCACGCTGCAGGGCCTGATCAGCCACGAGTATTTCCATACCTGGAACGTCAAGCGCCTGCGCCCGGCCGACTTCCGCCGCTACCACTACGACGCCGAGCAGTACACCCGGCTGCTCTGGTTCTTCGAAGGCTTCACCAGCTACTACGACGACCTGCTGCTGCGCCGCGCCGGCCTGCTCGACAACGCCGGCTACCTGAAGCTGCTGAACAAGACCATCAACCAGGTGCAGCAGGCGCCCGGCCGCGCGCTGCAGTCGGTGGCGCAGGCCAGCATGGATGCCTGGATCCGCTATTACCGGCCCGACGAAAACACGCCCAACGCCACCATCAGCTACTACGCCAAGGGGGCGCTGGTGGCGCTGTGCCTGGACCTCACGCTGCGCCGCGAGGGCCGGACCACGCTGGACGCCGTCATGCGTGGCCTGTGGCAGCGCTGCAGCGGCGGCCCCATGACCGAGGACGACGTGCGCACGGTGCTGGCCGACCTGGGCGGCCGCAGCTTCGACGCCGAAATCATCGCCTGGGTCCATGGCACCGGCGAACTGCCCGTGGTGGAGTTGCTCCAGCAGCACGGCGCAGCCGCCCACCAGGATCCGTCGCAACTCGCGCAGCGGCTGGGCCTGCGTGTCAGCGAGGCGGCAGGCGTGCAGATCAAGGTCGTGCTGCGGGGTGGCGCTGCCGAGAAGGCCGGCTTTTCCGCTGGCGATGAATGGCTGGGCGTGGAGCTGCCACCCGCCGGAAAAAAGAAGGGCACGGCAGCCCCTCCAGCCGGCTGGCGCATCCAGCGCCTTGACGACCTGCTGCTGTACGCCGGCACCGCCACCCGCATGACCGCCCTGGTGGCGCGCGACCGGCGGCTGCTGCGGCTCCCGCTGGTGCTGCCGCCGGCCGATGCGGAGCGCACCCTGCGGCTGGCGGTCGACAACGCCCAGGCGCTGGACGCATGGCTGGCCCCGCCCGCTCCCGCTGGCCGCTGATTGCGCTCTTCGTCGCGCTGGTGCTGGCGGTGCACGGGATGGTTCTGGGCTGGCTGGCCAGCCAGTGGCACACACCACCCGCGCTGCGCCCGCTGGCCACACCGCTGTTGACCCGCGAAATCCGGCCCAGCGCGCCCGTTTCGCAACAAAAATGGCCACTGGCCAGCGTCAAATCTAAAGATATTGCTACCAATACAGTAGCAATCCATGCTCCACCAGATCACCCGGCAGCGCCGCCTGACACCCCCGCGTCGGCCGCTGCGGCCGACCTACCCCGCGCGCCTGCGCCAAACGATCCACCCGCGGAATCCGTAGCCGAACCGGCAGCCACACCGCCTGCCGATACCGCCGCTGCCCCCGCATCGGCTGCCGCCAGCGCCGCAGCCACCCCGCCGGACGCCTGGCCTGCCGACACCCGCCTGCGGTACCGGGTGACCGGCTACTACCGGGGCGAGCTCACCGGCGACGGCACCGTGCAGTGGCAGCGCGACAGGGAGCGCTACCAGGTCCGGGTCGAGGTGTCGCTAGGCTGGCTGGTCCAGTTCGCCATGACCAGCCAGGGCGTGGTCTCACCCGGTGGACTGCTGCCCGAAGCCTATGACGAAACCCGCAACGGCACCGCGCGCCGCACGGTACGCATGCAGGGTGGCGAGGTGCTGCTGGGCAACGGCACGCACATCCCGCTGCAGCCGGGCATGCAGGACACCGCCAGCCAGTTCGTCGCATTCAGCCACCGTTTCCGCACCGGCGCGGCGCGGCTCGCCGTGGGCGAAACGGTGCAGATGTGGCTGGCCCGCCCCGGCGGCGCCGACCTCTGGACCTACGACATCGTCGCCAGCGAAACGCTGTACCCCGCCCGGTTGCCGCCGGTGGAAGCCTTCCACCTGAAACCCCGCCCGCTGGCCCAGCCGCGCGGCCCCATCACCGCGGAGCTGTGGTTCGCGCCCAGCCTGCAGTACCTGCCGGTGCGCATCCGCATGAATGTGGGCAGCGACAGCTGGCTCGACCTGCTGATCGACCGCATCGAGCAGCGCTGAAGGCCCGGCCATCCTTGGCTATAGTCAGAGTCTCCCCCTTTCCATCCGGATACCACCATGAGTTTTGAAACCATCCTCGTACGCACCGAAGCCGGCAAGGTCGGCGTGATCACGCTGAACCGCCCCAAGGCACTCAATGCGCTGAACGACCAGCTGATGGAAGAACTGGGCCGGGCCCTGCGCACGTTCGACGCCGACCCCGCCATCGGCTGCATGATCCTCACCGGCAGCGAAAAAGCCTTTGCCGCCGGCGCCGACATCCCGTCAATGGCCAACGCCACCTTTGCCGACACCTACGGCGGCGATTTCGTCACCCGCAACTGGGAAGCCATCCGCACCATCCGCAAGCCGGTGATCGCGGCCGTCAGCGGCTTCGCGCTGGGCGGTGGCTGTGAACTCACCATGATGTGCGACTTCATCATCGCCGCCGACAACGCCAAATTCGGCCAGCCGGAAATCAAGCTCGGCGTGATCCCCGGCGCCGGTGGCACGCAGCGCCTGCCCCGCGCGGTGGGCAAATCCAAGGCCATGGACATGTGCCTGACCAGCCGCATGATGGACGCCACCGAGGCCGAGCGCTCCGGCCTGGTCAGCCGCGTGGTGCCGCTCGACAAGCTGATGGACGAGGCGCTGGCCGCCGCCATCCTGATTGCCGACCAGCCGCGCCTGGCGGTGTACGCCATCAAGGAATCGGTCAACCGCGCCTTCGAAGGGGGCCTGGCCGACGGCGTGATGTTCGAGCGCCGGCTGTTCCATGCGATGTTCGCCACCGCCGACCAGAAGGAAGGCATGGACGCCTTCCTGAACAAGCGCAAACCACAGTTCAAGCACCAGTAAGGCGCGGCACCACGCGCAGCCTCAGCGCGGAGGCGGGGCGGACAACCGCTCGAGTTCGGCCCGCAGCGCCTCCAGCGCCGCTGCCTCGGCCCGGCCCAGCGTCGCCCGTTCGGCGGCGCCGGATTCCACCACCCAGCGCAGCGCCGCACCGTCCACCGCCAGCACCGCGAGCCGGTCGCCGGCGCCGTTCAGCAGCTCGACCCGTGCGCTGCCACCGGCCGGCGCCGCGCCCGCACCATTCCCCGCACCCGGGTTGAAGCCCGCCAGCAGGTTCTGCAGCCGCTGCTGCAGTGCCCCGCTGCGGGCGCGTGGCAGCGTGGTGGGCGGGAGGCCGTTCACCGTGATGCGCGCCTCGGCCCAGTCGGCCGGCACCGCGGGTGGCAACAGCACCGGCCCGGCTTTCGCCGCGGTGGGTGCCTGCGGGGATGTTTCGGCCATTGCGGCGCTTTCGCGCGCCCGCGCCGCCGGCCGCGCCACACTGCCGCCAGCCGCGAATCCTGCGGAAGGCCCGGCAGTGCCGTTGCGTGTGTTGTCAGCCATGGCGGGCGCAGCCACGGGAACAGCAGGTACAGCCGGTGCAGGCGCCACCACCACAGGGGCCGCAGCGGGCGGTGGTGGCGGCGCAGCCGCCAGTTCCGGCGGCACGGGAGCGGGCTGGGGAAATACGGGCCGAGCCGGTTGTGGTGCGGGCAGTGGCACCGCAGCGGCCTGCCGCTGTGCCGCAGCACCATGGTCCTCGCGGGCACGCGCCGTTTCGGTGGCCCGTTCACGCTCGGCACGCCGGTCGCGGTGGGCCTCTGCCGCAGGCGCGGTGGCCATCGGCGCGGGCCGCGCCGCAGCGGGTGTTCCAGCGTTGGAGACGGATGCGGGCAGCGCAGCGCTGCCGGTCGCAGCAGCCGGCGCTGCACGCGAAGGGACCTCCGCCACCGTACGGTCCGGCGTTGCGTCCGGCACCTCCTGCCCCTGCCAGAGCACGGTCACGAAACCGGCCAGCAGCACGGTTGCGAAGGCCGCGTTCCACGGTGCCCGGGCGCCACTACCACCGCCCTCTATACGTCGCCACCAGGGAACGGGGGCTGGCGTGGCGGCCGGCCACTGCGCGGCATTCCTGATGGCCAAACGCGCCCAAGCGGCGGGAACTGCGGGCTGGTCCGGTGCCGAATCGAGCGCCTTTTTCAGCCGCGCGTCGCGCAGGTGACCATCGCGCGCCGTCATGCCGGTTTCTCCAGCGCCACGAGGTAGTGCTGCATGCAGCCGCGCAGCTTCTGCAGCGCGTAGCGCAAGCGGCTCTTTGCGGTTTCGAAATTCAGGTCCAGCCGCTGCGCGAGGTCTTCCACCGTGGCGCCGTCCTCGTGGTGCAGCAGGAAGGCCGCGCGCTGCAGCGCCGGCAATTCGTCCAGGCAGTGCAGCAGTTGCTGGCCGGCAGCGCGCCAGAAGGCCTGGTCCTCGGCGGACGGGTGGGCGGCATCAAGCGCCTCCTGCAGCCAGTCGAGCGGATCGCCGCCATCGTCCGGCGCGTCGGGCACCACTTCGCGGCCGCTGGCGCGCAGCCGGTCCATGGCGGCGTTGTGGGCGATGGTGAAGGCCCAGGTGCGCCAGGCCGCACCCCGGGGGGCGTAGCTGGCACGCGCCGCAATGATGCGCAACCAGGTGTCCTGGAACACCTCGTCAGCCTGCGCCGCCAGCGTGCTGCCGAGCAGGCGCCGCACGAAGCGGAACAGCGGCCCTTCGTGGCGAGCATAGAGCACATCGAACGCACCGGCATCGCCGCGCGCATAGGCCAGCATCAGATCGTCGTCGGGCATGTCGGCAAGGGCCATGGGCAGATTTTCACACCACGTTGTACGGCCCCGCCCGCGCTTCGGGGTTAAACCGGGTGAAGATTTTTCACCCCGTTCGGGCGGCATGGCCGTATCACCGGCATCTACCCACCACCGGAGCCCCCATGACACACCTCCCCCAACGCAGCCTGTGCGCACTGCTCGGCCTGCAACTGCTGCTGTCCGCCTGCAGCGCCAGGGCCCATATGCCGGAGCCCGCACAGCCCGCGCCATGGCCCCAGCCACAACCCCAGGTCTGGCCAGGGCCGGCCGTGGTGCAGCCGAACTTCCATGCGCCATCGGCCCCGCACTGCGCCCGGCCGGTGCAGACGCGCGAGGTACCGGGCCGCGACTCCCATGCCCAGGCGCCCGAATACGCACCCGCCACCACCCGGGCCCGCCGCGACGCACCGCCGGTCGCCGCAGCGCTGGCCGAGGCAGCCGCGCCTGCCATGGCCGACCGCGCCACCGCAGCAGCCGGTGCCGGCGCACCGGCTGCAGGCAAAAGCGGCAGTTGGCCACGCCCCCTGCCAGCCCCGCCACCCACCGCGCCGGCCCAGGTGCAGCGCGCCGAGGCGGCGCCCGTTACCGCGGGCATGGTCGATGACAACGCCGATTTTTCCGCATACCTCGCGTTCCGCCAGCGCACCCCGGTGATCCACCGCCCGCGCGACGTGAGCGAGCGCCACCTGCTCACCGTGCGCGACGCCATTGGCCGCGCCGTGCCCGATGCCGAGGTGGCGGTGCAGTCGGCCCGCGGCGCGGCGATGTGGGCCCGCACCGACACCGCAGGCCAGGTCTGGCTGCACCCCAACGCCTTCGATCCTGCGCGTTCCTCCTTCTATGACGTGACCGTGCGCAAGAACGGCACGCAGGCCGCCGCGGTGCTGCGGCGCGGCCAGAAAAGCGCGGTGGAGGTGGTGCTCGACAGCCGCGCCGCCCCGGCCCGGGCGCGGCTGGACCTGGTTTTCCTGATCGACGCCACCGGCTCCATGTCCGACGAGATCGACAAGCTCAAGGCCACGCTGCAGGCCATTGCCAGTGAGGTGGCACGGCTGCCCAGCCAGCCCGACCTGTGTTTTGGCATGGTGGCCTACCGCGACCGTGGCGACGCCTTCCTGCTGCGCAGCCACGACCTGACGAACGACGTGGCCGGTTTCCAGGGCGTGCTGAACGCGCTACAGGCGGGCGGTGGCGGCGACTACCCGGAAGCGCTGAACGAGGCGCTGAATGAAGCGGTGCACAACCTGAGCTGGCGTGGCGATGGCGCCACGCGGCTGCTGGTGCTGCTGGCCGACGCCCCTCCCCATCTCGACTACGGCGGCCCGCAGTACGACAACGACATGGCAGCGGCGCTGGGCAAGGGCATCAAGATCTTCAGCGTGGGCGCCAGCGGGCTGGACAAGCAGGGGGAATACATCCAGCGCCAGATCGCCCAATACACCGGCGGGCGCTTCGTGTTCCTGACCTACGACCAGGCCCGCAACCCGGCAAGTGGCCCGGGCCGCGAGACGGTGCACGATGTGCGCAACTATTCGGTGGACACGCTGGACCGGCTGATCGTACGGCTGGTGGGCGAAGAACTGGGCCGGTTGCCGCGCGCGGGCTGACGGGCGCCCGGCTCTGGGATATAATGGAGGGCTGCCGGTGAGCCAAAAACCACTGGTTTGGCATGGCGCTTTAGCTCAGTCGGTTAGAGCGATGGAATCATAATCCACAGGTCCGCGGTTCGAATCCGTGAAGCGCCACCAGAATCCAGAAAGCCTTGCAAGTCATTGACCTGCAAGGCTTTTTCTTTTCCCGGATGCACGGACTCACAACACCAGTTGGCACTGCGGGCTTACCCGTCGGCTAGCAAAAAACTTTGGCGCTGGATTCAAACAGGAACGCGCCCCCGCCTTGTCTACGTCGGAAATCCATCCGCAAGTTCCGCGCGCAGCCATGCGGAAAATGCAGCTACCGCGCGGGGCACGTGGGTGGAATATGGCCTGATGGCAAAGAGTTGATCGGCGAACGCCCCGACCGTCTGCCACCGGGGAAGCACTTCTACCAACTTCTCCGACCTGAGCACCATTTGCGCCGTGAAGTCGGGCAGCAATGCAATGCCCAGCCCCGACAGAGCGGCATCCCGCAGGGCTTCGCTGTTGTTCGCCGCAAGCGGGCCCGACACCGCCACGGATATGCGGGACGGCGGCCGGTCAGAACGGCCCCGGGACTCAAAGTGCCAAACGGGCTTCTCCTGCGCCCGCGGATAGTGCAGGCAATCATGCGCAGCCAGGTCTTGCGGATGTTTCGGCGCCCCTCGTTTGCGCAGATACGCTTTGGTCGCCACAAGGACGGACCGGGTGCGGCAAAGGCTCAGCGCCACATGGGTATCGGGCGGCACTGCGGTATGCCGCAAAGCGATATCGAATCCTTCCACGGCGAGCGACTTGAGGCTGTCCGACAGTTCCAGCTCGATGCGCACTTCCGGGTAATCGCGCAGGAATGCCCCCATCCTCGGCACGAGCTGTTGCCGTGCAAAGGCAACGGGTGCCGTCACGCGAACCAACCCTCTCGGCAGGCCCGCCTCGTCTTTGACAGCCGCAAAACTTTGCGCGATGTGGTCGAACGGCTGGCGCAATTCGTCAACCAGCCGCTGGCCAGGCTCGGTCAGCCGAACACTTCGCGTTGTGCGTTGAACCAGCGGCACTCCAGCCGCGCGTTCAAGCTCGGAGATGCGCTGACTCATCGCGGCTTTGCTCACGCCCAGCCGCTGCGCTGCGGCCGTGAAGCTGCCCTGCTGGGCAAGCATGGTGAGCCAGTGCAGGTTTACCCAAAGGGCTTCGATATTTTGCGTTTTCATGCTTCTATTGTTCAGAATTCTAAACAACCAAT
>DASWYJ010000141.1:0-6909 GCA_036405035.1 Burkholderiaceae bacterium | reverse complement strand
CTGTGGGTGCCGGCCATCCGGCCGCCCACCGTGCCGCTGAACACCGCCCGGCTGCGCATCACGCTGTCGTCGGCCCACACCGAAGCCGACGTGGCCACGCTGCTGGCCGCGCTGCGCGGGGCAGCAGGGCGCCTGCAGCGGGGCTGACGGGCCTGGAACGTGGTGCTCAGGGCGCCACGTCGAACGACAGCGTGGCGATGTAGAGCGCGCTTTCGAAGGTCTTGCCGGCCACCACGAACTTGCCGGTGACCCGGGCGGTCACTTCCAGTACGTAGCGCGAGGGGAAAAGGCGCGGGTATTCAGGCGAGGCCAGCGACACGGTGCCGTCGGCGGCGGCCCGCAGCGTGCGCCGCCAGCCGGCCGAGGTTTCCACATTCACCTGCGTGGCCGGTACCGGGTTGCCCTTGAAGAACAGCCGGAAAGTGCTGCCGCCAGGTTCGGTGGGGACCAGTTCCAGATCGTTCACCGGCTGGGTTTCCGTGCGGCCATGGCGTGCCCAGTACACCGTGGGGCTGCCGGCATCGTCGGGCGTCCGGGCGGTGAAGCGCAGATCAGCGCCCGGGGCCGGGCTTTCCGGTAGCGTGATGGCGTAGCCGCCGGACTGGGCTGCCAGCGCCAGGCTCGGGCCCTTGCCCAACGTGGCCCGGGCCTCCGTCAGCACCATCGGGGCGGTGGTTTCGCCGCCGAATGGTGGCAGCAGCGTGCCGCTGCGGGCCTGTGCGCCATTGGCGCCGGTTTCCAGCCAGACATAGGGGGCGGCCATTACGGGCGATGCCAGGCTGAGAAACAGGGCAGGGGCCAGCGCCAATGCCAGTTGCCGGGCCGTGCGCGCAATCGTCGTCATCATGGGAATAGGTTCCAGGGTTGCGTTGTTGGCTACGGACGGACCCGCTGGCTAGCCCCGTATTCTCGCTGCTCGCCGGCAGGGCGGAAGCACGGCCTGGCGCTGGGTGACAATGCAAGGCGGCACAAGGGGGCGGCCAGGTGGCCATCGCCAGCCGGGAGGGCGTGGAATGATGCGGGTCGTGCGGAATCCAAAAAGCGTGGTGGGCCTGCTGACGGCGCTGGCCGCGGTGGTGCTGTTGATCGGTATCAGTGAGCTGTCGTACCGGCAGTCGCTCGGCGCGCTGGGCGATCTGCGCAGCGCCCAGGTGGTGCGCAGCCGCGTCAACATGGTGTTCCGCTACATGCTGGACGCCGAAACCGGCCAGCGGGGATTCCTGCTCACCGGGGATACCAAATACCTCGAGCCCTACAAGGTGGCGGTGGCCGAGGTGGGCAAGGCCGTGGCGCAGCTGCGCGAGTATGCCGTGGGGGTGGGTTTTGACCAGGAGGGCACGGCCGCGATCGAGCGCGCGATCGACCGCAAGCTCACCGAGATGGAGCTGACCATCCGCATGCGCAGCCAGGGCAACGAAGACGCTTGGAAATTCGTGCTGACGACGGAGGTGGGCCGGGAGCAGATGGACGTGATCCGCGAACAGACCACCCGGCTGGCGGACATGAGCCAGCAGCGCACCGCCATGGGATACGGCAAGATCGAGGGATCGCTGCTGCTGGCACGGGCCGGCATTGCCCTGGTGGCAGTGGTGGGTCTGTTGGCGTTTTTCCTGTATCTGCGGCAGAAAAATGCCCTGACCCAAGCCCAGCTGCAGCAACAGGAGGCGCTGCAGGCCGAGCGCGACCGGCTGGAACAGCAGGTGGAGCAGCGTACCGCCACGCTGGCAGAACTGGCGACCAACCTGCAGCAGGCGCGCGAGGAAGAGCGGGGCCGGCTTGCCCGGGAGCTGCATGACGAACTGGGCTCGCTGCTGACGGCGGCCAAGCTCGACGTGTCGCGGCTCAAGGCCCGGCTGGGTGTGATGCCATTAGAAGTCAATGAGCGCATGCAGCATCTGGTGGAAACGCTCAACAGCGGTATTGCACTGAAGCGCCGCATCATCGAGGACTTGCGGCCGTCGTCGCTGTCCAACCTGGGCCTGAAGCCGGCGCTGGAGATCCTGACCCGCGAGTTCGGCCAGCGCTCGGGCCTGGTGGTGCATACCACTCTCGAGGATGTGGAGCTGGACGAATCGAAGCAACTCACGGTCTACCGCATCGTGCAGGAGGCGCTGACCAACATTGCCAAATACGCCGAAGCCCACGAGGTGGAGGTGCTGCTGGTGCGCAACAAGGGCCATGTGACCGTCTCGGTGAAGGATGACGGCGTGGGCTTCGATCCCAAGACCGCCAGGGTCGGCTCCCACGGCCTGGCCGGCATGCGCCACCGGGTGTTTGCCGAAGGCGGCCGTCTGCATGTGCAGGCAACACCGGGGGCTGGCTGCCGTATTTCGGCCGTCCTGCCGGTGCTGGCGGATGCCGCGGCAGGGTCCTCCATGGAGCCGTCAGGCGGCGGGATGCCGGAATCCACGGGCGGCGCTTCGCGGCAAGAGCCGAGCGATTCGTTGTAGTCAATCGTGATATAAACATTTATATAACGAATGATTGAAGTGAACCAGGAAAACCGATGAATGCCAACCATTCCTGCCGCTGTACCCGGGGCTGGGTGCAGTCGATCTCGCCAGACCAGGATGCCGCGACGCTGATGATCCGCCTTTCGCAGGATCAGTTGCTGGTGGCGCAGTCCACCCCTGAACAGGTGGAAGCCCAGGCACTCAAGCCCGGTAGCGTGGTGGTGCTGACGCCGTCCGGCCGGTTGCTGCATCGCGCGAACCACCCGGTGTTCGATGCTTCACCGTCTGTGGGAACACCGCAGCCCTGAACTGCAGCACGGTCAGTATCTGCTTTTCGTATTTGTTATTTAACATAATGCACATCGTATAAAGTTAGATCAAGTGCGGGCAATCGACATTGGCCGTTTGCTATGATCTTGCCCACTCTTGGGGAGTAGCCTGCTTTCACACGCATGTGTGCAAGTGCCTGGGTCAACACACTGAGCCTTTCCGAGGCTCGTGGCGCAGGTAGCCGGAATTCTGGTTGGCGAGACCAATGATGTGCCAGCATGATTTTCCGGGACGGGCGGTGCTGGCGCGTCGTTGTCGCTCAGCCCGGCCACGAACCACTGAATCCAACCATGATCTCGCAAGGCCTGGGGCGCCGCAGAGCGCTCGCCATTGCCGTGGCGCTGCTTCTCACGTTGATGCTGGCCATCATTGCGGCCGGCTACGAGGGCAAGCGCATCGCACAGGTCGCGCTGCTGGCGCTTCCGCCAGTGCTCTGGCTGCGCCTGCCGCTGGTTTCCGCTCGCTGGCAAACGGTGCGGCTCCTCACCGTCAGTTTCCTGGTCGGGCTGTTCATCGTGGATGGCGCCATGCGCGCCTTCCTGTACACGCTGTACGGGGCCGTTCCGGACAGCTCCCTCGTGCTGGCCGCAGCCGCCAATGCCACGCCGCGGGAAGCCGCGGAGTATGCATCGGCACATGGGGTGGCGTTGTCCGTTCTCGCGGGGGGCCTGGCGTTGGCGCTGGCGGCCTCGGTGTTGTGCATCCATATTTGTAACCGCCACGCCGAACCACTGGCCCGCTTCGAGCGCTGGCTGCTGGCGGGCCTGCTGCTGCTTGGCATCGCGGTGCTGGCAAGCAAGCCCTGGCGCAGCCACCACCCGCTGGCCTTCTGGCCACGCTGGGCGCAAGCGGTCCATACGCTTCAGACGGCATGGTCGGGCCAGCGCCAGCACCACGAGGCGCTGCTGGCGAATGCCCGGGCTGCGGCGCCCGCCGTGGTGTTTCCAGGGCCGTCGACCGTGGTTGTGGTTCTCACCGACAGCATCAACCGGGACAACATGAGCCTGTATGGCTACGCACGGACGACCACCCCGCACCTGTCGGCCCTGCAAGCCGAGGAGCGCGGGAAGTTCCTGACGCTGCGCCATGCCTGGTCGGTCGAGCCGGCCACGGTGGCGTCGCTCAGCGGCCTTTTCAGCTTCGGCGCACGTGACCAGGACGATCCCGTGGGAGACACGCACCACCTGCTGGCTCTGGCCCGGGCAGCCGGTTACCGGGTCTGGTGGATGAGCAACCACGACGACACCGCGATCGAGCGGCAGCACGCGCAACTGGCCGATGCCCTGGAAATGATCAACCGGGAGCCCGGCCGTTCCTCATCCAGCCTGGACGGGGAACTGCTGGACTGCCTGGAGGAAGCCTTGCTGGACCCCACCCCGCGCAAGCTCATCATCGTGCATCTGCTGGGGGCGCATCCGCACTACCGGCTGCGGGCGCCGGAAAGCCTGCCCCATCTGCCGGAGGCCGACGATGTCGTCGATGCCCAGATGCTGCAGGACGGGCGCCCGGCGTGGCTGCGGTCGATGCGGCGCAGCTACGACCGCGCCATCGGCTACCACGACACGGTGGTGGCGCAAACCCTGCGTCTATCCCGGCAGCACGCGAAACCGGACGGACACGCGGCCTGGATGTTCCTGTCCGACCATGGCCAGGAAGTCGGCCACACCATCAGCCACGCGGGCCACAGCCCGGACACGGTGGCTGGCTACCGCATTCCCGCGCTGATCTGGCGCAGCCACGCAAACTTTGGTGCCGACGTGGCGCAGCGCCCCTTCCGGGCCGACTGGGCGGGATGGACGCTGGCCGACCTGATGGGCCTCGAATGGAACGCGATGGCGCATGATCGCAACGTGCTGTCAGACCACTACCGCTGGCGCGCGCCCACCATCCAGGCGCGTGTCGCGAGCTTTCACCAATAAAGAAACTGCCGCGGCAGACCGCCGCCGCCCCATTTTTCAGCCTGGGGCGTGCCGGCTACCAGCTTCCCTTGGGCAGGCGCTTGCGCAGTGCGCCGGCAATCAGCTCCGTCACCTCCGGGCGGTCGCTCGTGTGGGCGAAATCGAGTGCCGTGAGTTTTTTCTGGTTGCGCAGCGTGGGGTCGGCACCCTCCTCGAGCAGCAGGCGCACCGCGTCGGCGGTGCCGTACTGCGCGGCCATCATCAGCGGCGTGGTGCCGTTGGGCGATTCGGCGTCGATGTAGGCATGCTGCTCCAGCAGCAGCCGCATCAGCCGCAGATGGCCGTTGGTGGCCGCGTAGTGCAGCGGCGTCCAGCCGGTCTTGTTGATGTCGGCCCCGCGGGCGATCAGGCGCTCGGCCAGCGTCAGCTGGCCCTTGATGGCCGCCAGCATCAGCGGGCTTTCATCCTTGGGGTTGCGCAGTTCGACGTTGATCTTCGGCGCGGCCAACAGCGCCTCGATGGCCCGGCCGGAGTCTTCGCGGATGGCCAGGACCAGCGGCGGCTGGCCGTTGGCATCGCGGGTGTTCGGATCGAATCCGCGCCGCAGCAGGCGTTCGATGGCGGCGCCGTCATCCTGCCGGATGGCGGTGAAAAAATCGTCAAATGAACCTGCTGCTGCAGATGAAAATACAATGACGGTAATGAGATATAGAAGTTTCTTGAAGTAACTTCTCATGCCAGAACTCCGCTGAACAGGGCGTTGAAATTGCGACTGGTTACGGCCCCGACCTCCTCCACCGGCAGCCCGCGCAGCGTGGCCAGTTGCTGGGCCACAAAGGGCACATACGACGGATTGTTGGTCTTGCCGCGGTGCGGTGCCGGGGCCAGATAGGGGCTGTCGGTTTCGATCAGCAGGCGGTCCAGCGGCACGAAGGCCGCCACGTCGCGCAGATCCTGGGCGTTCTTGAAGGTCAGGATGCCGGAAAACGAGATGTAGAAGCCGAGATCCAGCGCGGCGCGGGCCACGGCGGCGGTTTCGGTGAAGCAGTGGAACACCCCGCCCGCCGCCCTGCTCCCGCCGTCCTCCCCCTCCTCGCGCAGGATGGCCAGCGTGTCGTCCGAGGCGCTGCGGGTGTGGATGACCAGCGGCTTGCGGGTGGCTTGCGCGGCCTGGATATGGCGGCGGAAGCGGTCGCGCTGCCATTCCATGTCGGCCACGCTGCGGCCGTTGAGGCGGTAGTAGTCGAGCCCGGTTTCTCCGATGCCAACGACCCGGGGCCGTGCGGCGCGCTGCACCAGGTCTTCGGTGCTGGGCTCGGTCACGTCCTCGTTGTCCGGGTGCACGCCTACCGTGCACCAGAAATTGTCGTGGGCCATGGCCAGGCCATGCACGGCGTCGAACTCTTCCAGCGTGGTGCAGATGCACAGCGCACGGTCCACCTGGGCCGCGGCCATGGCGCTGCGGATGGCCGGCAGGTCGGCGATGAGCTCCGGAAAGGTCAGGTGGCAATGGGAATCGACAAACATCGGAAATTTACATCAAATAGGGCTGTGGCCAGCGTGTTTGCTTGTGCTGTTGCTCCATTTACAGGAGCATACCTAGCACGGCAGGGGGTGGAAAACACCCTTCTAGACAGTCTGGGTGGAACGCTCGGAGCTGAGGTGGGCGCCGAGGATTTCCTCGATCTTGAATTTCAGCAGCCGTGATTTTTCATCGGCCGGAAAGCGGATGCCCACGCCCTGGGTGCGGTTTCCGGCGGCGCGGGGTGGCGTGACCCAGGCCACCTTGCCGGCGATCGGGTAGCGCTGCGGGTCGTCGGGCAGCGACAGCAGCACGTAGACATCGTCGCCGAGCTGGTAGTCGCGGGTGGTGGGAATGAAGATGCCGCCCTGGGCAAACAGCGGGATGTAGGCGGCATACAGCGCCGCCTTTTCCTTGATGGCGAGCTGGATGACGCTGGGCCGCGGCGTGGGGGTGCTCATGCGCGCGAGTGTAAGGCGCGCCGGGCTTCGCTCACAAGCGCTTCCAGCATCAGGCCGGCGTTGAAGGGGTGTTCGGCGGTGCGGGCGCTGGCCATCAGCGCCTTGCTCCAGTGGGCCAGCGTGGCCAGGCCGGGGGGCGATGGCAGGTCTTCCGGCGCGAAATAGCGGGGCTGGCCTCCCACGCGCAGTACCCACAGGTCGTGGCAGATTTTCTGCAGCGCATCGACCACCTGGGTCGGCGCCCA
>DASWYJ010000140.1:0-4382 GCA_036405035.1 Burkholderiaceae bacterium | reverse complement strand
CGACAGCTTTTCTCCACACCAGGACCTGATCAGCGAGCGCCTGGCCACGCTGTGGCGCATCAGCCAGAAAGACAAGGAAACCGGCGCAGACGTGGTGGTGGTGCCCGCCACCACGGCGCTGTACCGCGTGGCACCGCCATCGTTTCTGGCGGGTTATACGTTCCAGTTCAAGGTCAAGCAGAAGCTGGACGAGGCCAAGCTGAAAGGCCAGCTCACGCTGGCCGGCTACAGCCATGTGACGCAGGTGGTGAGCCCCGGCGAGTACGCGGTGCGCGGCGGCCTGATCGACCTCTTTCCGATGGGCTCGCTCGTGCCCTACCGGGTGGATTTGTTCGACGACGAGATCGACTCCATCCGCACCTTCGACCCCGACAGCCAGCGCAGCCTCTACCCGGTGCCCGAGGTGCGGCTGCTGCCCGGCCGCGAGTTCCCGATGGACGATGCGGCCCGCGCCAAGTTCCGCAGCCGCTGGCGCGAACTGCTCGACGGCGACCCCACCAAGAGCCGCATCTACAAGGACATCGGCAACGGCGTGGCCACGGCCGGCATCGAGTACTACCTGCCGCTCTTTTTTGACGACACCGCCACCGTGTTCGACTACGTGGGCGCCAGCGCCACCGTGGTGCTGCACGGCGACCTGGAGCCCGCCTTCCAGCGCTTCTGGCAGGACACCCGCGACCGCTACCGGCTGGTGCAGGGCGACCCGGAACGCCCGGCGCTGCCGCCCGAAGCCCTGTTCCTCGCCACCGAGCAATTCTTTGGCCGCGCCAACCAGCATGCGCAGCTCGCGCTGCGCACAGCCAGCCACGAAGGCGACGGCCACCCGGCCATCCAGCCGCTGGGCGACCTGTCGGTGCAGCGTGGCGCCGAGCAGCCGCTGGCCCGGCTGCAGGCCCATGTGCGCAACACCACACACCGGGTGCTGCTGCTCGCCGAAAGCGACGGCCGCCGCGAAAGCCTGCTCGACTTCCTCCGCACCGGCGGCGTGGCACCCCCGGCTTTCGATGCACTGGCCGAGTTCGAAGCCAGCGACGAAAAGATCGGTATTGCCACCGCGCCGCTGGCCAGCGGTTTCAGCTGGCTCGACGCCGGCATCGATCTCGTCACCGAAACCGAGCTGTTTGCCAGCGCACCCGCCGCACGCCGCCGCCGCAAGCAGGAACAGGTCAGCGATGTCGAAGCGCTGATCAAGGACCTGAGCGAACTCAACGTGGGCGATCCGGTGGTGCACAGCGCCCACGGCATCGGCCGCTACCGCGGGCTGGTGAACCTGGACCTGGGCGAAAAGAACGCCGATGGCAGCGCCGCCGTGCAGGAGTTTTTGCACCTGGAATACGCCGACAAGGCCACGCTCTATGTGCCGGTGAGCCAGTTGCATCTGATCAGCCGCTACACCGGCGTCAGTGCCGACGAAGCCCCGCTGCACAAGCTCGGCAGTGGCCAGTGGGAAAAGGCCAAGCGCAAGGCCGCCGAGCAGGTGCGCGATTCCGCCGCCGAACTGCTCAACATCTACGCCCGCCGTGCCGCGCGCGAGGGCCACGCCTTCCGCTACAGCCCGGGCGACTACGAAACCTTTGCCAACGACTTCGGCTTTGACGAAACCGCCGACCAGCGCGCCGCCATCCACGCGGTGATCCAGGACATGATCTCGCCGCGCCCGATGGACCGGCTGGTCTGCGGCGACGTGGGCTTTGGCAAGACCGAGGTGGCGCTGCGCGCCTGCTTCGTGGCCGTGACCGGCGGCAAGCAGGTGGCCTTTCTCGCGCCCACCACGCTGCTGGCCGAGCAGCACTACCAGACGCTGAAAGACCGCTTTGCCAAGTGGCCGGTGAAGGTGGCCGAGGTCAGCCGCTTCCGCTCGGGCAAGGAAGTCAACGCCACCCTCAAGGGCTTGGCCGACGGCACGGTGGACATCGTGGTCGGCACCCACAAGCTGCTGAGTGAATCGACCAAGTTCGCCAACCTGGGCCTGCTGGTCATTGACGAAGAACACCGCTTCGGCGTGCGCCACAAGGAAGCCATGAAGGCCATGCGCGCCGAGGTCGATGTGCTCACGCTCACCGCCACACCCATTCCGCGCACACTGGGCATGGCGCTGGAGGGCCTGCGCGACCTCAGCGTGATTGCCACCGCACCGCAGCGCCGGCTGGCCATCAAGACCTTTGTGCGCAACGAGGGCAACGGCGTGATCCGCGAGGCGGTGCTGCGCGAGCTCAAGCGTGGCGGCCAGGTGTATTTCCTGCACAACGAGGTCGAGACCATCGAGAACCGGCGCCAGAAGCTGGAGGAAATCCTGCCCGAGGCCCGCATCGCCATTGCCCATGGCCAGATGCCCGAGCGCGAGCTGGAAAAGGTGATGCGCGACTTCGTGGCCCAGCGCTACAACCTGCTGCTGTGCTCCACCATCATCGAGACCGGCATCGACGTGCCCACCGCCAACACCATCGTGATGAGCCGTGCCGACAAGTTCGGCCTGGCGCAGCTGCACCAGCTGCGCGGCCGGGTCGGCCGCAGCCACCACCAGGCCTACGCCTACCTGATGGTGCCCGACACCGAAGGCCTGACCAAGCAGGCCGCGCAGCGGCTCGACGCGATCCAGCAGATGGAGGAGCTCGGCTCGGGCTTTTACCTTGCCATGCACGACCTGGAAATCCGCGGCGCCGGCGAGGTGCTGGGTGAGAACCAGAGTGGCAACATGCTGGAGATCGGCTTCCAGCTCTACAACGAGATGCTGTCGGAAGCGGTGCGCTCGCTGAAGGCCGGCCAGGAGCCCGACCTGCTGGCGCCGCTGCATGCCACCACCGAGATCAACCTGCACGCCCCGGCCTTGTTGCCCAGCGACTACTGCGGCGACGTGCACCTGCGCCTGAGCTTCTACAAGAAGCTGGCCACCGCCTCCACCACCACGCAGATCGACAACCTGCTGGAGGAAATCGTCGACCGCTTCGGCAAGCTGCCGCCGCAGGCGCAAACGCTGATCGACGTGCACCGCCTGCGCGTCATTGCCAAGGCTTTTGGCGTGGTGAAGGTCGATGCCGCGCCCGGCGTGACCCACATCACCTTCAAGCCCAACCCGCCGGTGGATTCGATGAAGATCATCCACCTGATCCAGAAGAACCGCCACATCAAGCTGGTGGGCAACGAAAAGCTGCGCATCGAGCGCGAACTCCCGGCCCCCAAAGACCGCGCGCAGATGGTGCGCGACGTGCTGCGCAGCCTTGGGCAACCCACCACCGAAACCACCCCCGCATGACCGCCACCGAATTCGCCTCCGGCCTCACCATCCAGCGCTTCACGCCGCCGCTGCGGCTGAAGGATTTCAAGCTGATCGCCTTCGACATGGACTCCACGCTGATCAACATCGAGTGCATCGACGAGATCGCCGATGCCGTGGGCAAGAAGGCCGAGGTGGCGGCCATCACCGAAGCCACGATGCGCGGCGAGATCAAGGATTTCAAGGAAAGCCTGCGCCGCCGCGTGGCCCTGCTCCAGGGTGTGCCCGTTACAGCACTGCAGCAGGTGTACGACGAGCGCCTGCGCCTGAACCCCGGTGCCGACACGCTGGTGGCGGCCTGCAAGGCGGCGGGCCTGCAGGTGCTGCTGGTCTCCGGTGGTTTCACCTTCTTCGCCAACCGGGTCAGGGACCGGCTGGGCATCGACTACGCCCGCTCCAATCTGCTGGCCGAAGAAAACGGTTTTCTCACCGGTGCGGTGGTGCCGCAAAGCTGGGGCGACATCTGCGACGGCGCCGAGAAGCGCCGCACGCTGCTGGAAGTGGCCTCCTTGCGCAGCATCGCGCCGGCCCAGTGCATTGCCATGGGTGATGGTGCGAATGATTTGCCGATGATGGACGCAGCTGGCCTGTCTGTGGCATACCACGCCAAACCCACGGTACGTGCGCAGGCCATGGTGGCCATCACCGCCGGCGGACTGGACCGCCTGCTGGAAGTCGTACGCGCCTGAGCCTGGCCCGCGGCTACAACACGCTGCAGGCCTGCTCGAAGGCCAGCCGGCCATTGCGCGGGTGCAGGCCGGTGGTGTCGGCATAGCCGAGGTTGATCAGGAAGTTGGCCTGCAGGCGCCCGTCCGGAAAGAATTCGGCATTGACCTGGGCCGCATCAAATCCGCCCATCGGGCCACACGACAACCCCAGCGCCCGCGCAGCCAGCATGAAATACGCACCGCCCAGCGTGCCATTGCGGGCCGCGATGGCTGCGGCCGACGCCGGATTGCCGGCAAACTTCTCGCGGGCGCCGGCACCGTGCCAGATCTGCGGCATGTGTTCGTAGAACTGTGTGTCGTTGGCCACGATCACCGTCACCGGCGCCTGCATGGTTTTCTCCAGATTGCCGGCGGCCAAGGCCGGCCGCAGCCGCTCGCGT
>DASWYJ010000139.1:0-2070 GCA_036405035.1 Burkholderiaceae bacterium | reverse complement strand
ACGGCGATGTCGGCCATGCCCATGGGCGCGCCGGGGTGGCCGGAATTGGCCTGCTGTACGGCATCCATCGCCAGCGCGCGGATTGCGTTGGCCATATCGGCGGTGGTTGCCGTGGACAGGGTGTCGGGTGTTGCCATCAGGCGGCTCCGGAAAGGGGTCTGCAAAAGCGGGGGGAGGGGCGGGAAAGCCCATGATTTTACCCGGCCCGGCCGCCGCCGCCGGGTGGCGGGCCAAGCCCCGGCGCGGGGGCGGGGCACGCGCGGGCCGCCGGGCAAATGTTCTACAGTGCGGAGCATGCAGGGATTGCACCTCACCGCCGACCTCTACCAGTGCCGCTGCGAAGGCGCCTGGCTGACCGACGCCGCGCGGCTCGGCGGCTGGTGCGAACAGGCGGTGCTGGCGGCCGGCCTGCAGCCGGTGGCGCGGCTGGCCCACGCCTTTCCCGCCACGCCGCGCGGCCCCGGGGGCGTGACCGCCACCGTGCTGCTGGCCGAATCGCATCTGTGCATCCATACCTGGCCCGAGCAGCGCGCCGTCACGCTGGATGTGTACGTGTGCAATTTCGGTGGCGACCACTCGGCCAAGGCGGTGCAGCTGATGGATGCGCTGGTGGCCCACTTCGCACCCGAATGGACCGAGCGCCGCTCGCTCGACCGGGGGGAGTCGCCATGAGCGGCGCCGTGCAGCCGGCGGCGCTGATCCTGGCGGCGGGCCGGGGCGAGCGCATGCGCCCGCTGACCGACACCACACCCAAGCCGCTGCTGCCGGTGCAGGGCAAGCCGCTGATCGAATGGCACATCGAGGCGCTGGCCCGCGCCGGGGTGCGCACCATCGTCATCAACACCGCGTGGCTGGAGGAGCAGTTCCCGGTGGCGCTGGGCGACGGCCGCCGCTGGGGCGTGCGCATCACCTATTCGCACGAAGGCCGTGATTTCGGTGGCGCGCTGGAAACGGCAGGCGGCATTGTGCGAGCGCTGCCGCTGCTGGGTGAGGTTTTTTGGCTGGTTGCAGGGGATATTTACATGCCGGCCAGCGTGTTTTCTACAGAGTTTGCTACACAATTTGTAGCGTCTTCCGCGCTCGCCCATCTCTGGCTGGTGCCCAATCCGCCGCACAATCCGCGCGGCGATTTCGGCCTGGCGCCCGATGGCCGGGCGCTGAACACCGCGGCCGAGCGGTTCACCTATTCCACCATCGGCCTGTACCGCGCCGCCCTGTTCGCCCCGCCGCTGTGTGGCATTCCCGCCGGCAACCCGGGCGGCACCAAGGCCCCACTGGCCCCGCTGCTGCGGGCGGCGATGGACAATGGCCGCATTACCGCCTCGCTGGCAACCGGTGCCTGGACCGATGTCGGCACGCCGGAGCGGCTGGCCCAACTGAACACCGCATGAACACCACTGCCCTCTACGCCCAACGCCGCGCCCGTGTCGCCGCCGAACTCGCCCGCGAGGGAGCGGCGGTGGCCCTCATTCCCACCGCGCCGGAACGCGCCCGCAACCGCGACAGCGACTTCCTGTTCCGGCACGACAGCTACTTCTACTACCTCACCGGCTTCTCCGAACCCCACGCCTGGCTGGTCATCACCAGCGATGGGCAGAGCACGCTGTTCTGCCAGCCCAAGGACCTGGAACGCGAGATCTGGGATGGCTTCCGCCTCGGGCCGGAGGCGGCCCCAGCCGCTCTCGGCGTGGACGCCGCGCACTCGGTCGCCACGCTCGACGCCCAACTGCCCAAGCTGCTGGAAAACCGCAGCACCGTGTGGTACCCGTTCGCCACCCACAAGGGGCTGGAATCGCAGGTCGACGGCTGGCTGCAGGCGGTGCGCGCCCGCGTGCGCTTTGGTGCGCTGTGCCCCGAGCGCCAGCGTGACCTGTGTGGCGTGCTCGATGAAATGCGCCTGTTCAAGGATGCGCACGAACAAGCCACCATGCGCCGCGCCGCGCAGATCAGCGCCGAGGCCCACATCCGTGCCATGCAGCTCAGCGCCCGCATGCTGCGCGCCGGCCAGGACGTGCGCGAATACCACCTCGACGCCGAGCTGCTGCACGAGTTCCGCCGCCAGGGCTCGCA
>DASWYJ010000138.1:0-2620 GCA_036405035.1 Burkholderiaceae bacterium | reverse complement strand
GGTCAAGCTCGCGGTGGCGCTGCTGGCCGACCGCAATGGCGTGATCGACATCAACCTGCCCATCAGCGGCTCGCTGAACGACCCGCAGTTCAGCATCGGCCCCATCGTCTTCAAGCTCATCGTCAACCTCATCGTGAAGGCGGTCACGTCGCCGTTCACGCTGCTCGCCAGCGCGCTCGGCGGCGGCGGCGACGAACTCGGCATGGTGGCCTTCGCCCCTGGAACCACCACCATCAGTTCCGAGGCCCGCCAGGGGCTCGACAAGGTCGTCAAGGCGCTGCAGGCCCGGCCCGCGCTCAACCTCACCGTGGTGGGCACCGCCAGCCTGGCTGCGGAGCGTGAAGGCTACCGCCGCAGCCGGCTGCAGCAGATGCTGCTGGCCGAGAAGCGCCGCGCCTCCGGCCTGGCACCGGCGCCCGTCACGGCACAGGAATATCCGGTGCTGCTCAAGGAGGTCTACCGCCGCGCCGACTTCCCCAAGCCACGCAACCTCATCGGCCTCGCCAAGGACCTGCCGCCCGCCGAAATGGAGGCGCTGCTGCTGGCCAACATCGCCGTCAATGAGGAAACCATGCGCGAGCTGGCACAGCAGCGCGGCCTGGCCGTGCGCGACTATCTCGCAGGCCAGCAACTGCCCACCGAGCGGCTGTTCCTCGGCGCTGCCCGTACCGTGGCAGGCGATGCCGCATGGCGCCCGCGCGCCGAACTGAACCTCGCCATGCGTTGACCCCATGCCCCGGCCGGGCCGCCGCCGGAGGCGGCCCCGACTGCGGCGACAATACGGGGTGGGCACTTGCTGCCCGTGGCTGCGGCATGGCCGTGCCTGGCCCCTGATTGACTTTTGATATTTGAAACCCGACATGACGCAAGCCTCCGCCAAACCCCACGACACGCAAGCGCTCGACGCGCTCACCGGTGGCGCCTTTTCCGCACCCACCTCCGGCGAGCGTGCAGCCCGCGTGCGCGAATGGCTGGCGACCGAGCCATCCGTTGAGCAACTGCACGACGTGTTCCGTGAGCTGAGCACCCGCGACAAGGGCGCGGCCAAGCCGCTGCGCGAAAAGCTCGACGAGATCAAGCGCGCCAAGGGCCAGGAAACCATTGCCACCGAATGGGCCGAGAAGGCCCAGGCGCTGCTGCAGCTCACCCGCCTCAACATCGCCGATGCACTGGCCTGGCAGCGCGACGCCGCCCGTGCCGGCGCGCCGCTGAGCAAGGAGCCGCTGGCCAGCCTGAAGCAGCAGCTGGCCGACCGGGTGCGCAGCATCGAAGACCTGCAGCACCGCGTGCAGGTGCAGCGCGAGGCGGCCGTGCTGCTGGCCCAGCGCATCGAAGTGCTTTCCACCAAGAGCTGGAAAGACGCGCAGGCCGCCTTTGCCGCGCTCGAAACCGATGTGCAGCACTGGCAGGGCCAGGCCGAGGCGCTGGCGGGTGATGCCAACTGGCCCAGCGTCGACGCCCGTTTTCCGCCATTGCTCGACGCCTCCAAGGCGCAGCTGCTGGTGGTGTGGGAAGCCTTCCGCGCCGCGTTGGCCCAGGCCGTTGCCGCGGCAGACGACGCTGCCGCGCCGCTGCCCCCGGTGCCCACATGGGCCGGCGAGTTGCGCGCCGCGCGTGGCGAGGTCGCAGCGGACACCCCGGCCGCCAAGCCACAGCGACCCCGGGTCGACCCGGCCGTGCAGCAGGAACAGCGCGCCAAGGCCGCCACGGTGGTGCGTGAATACCTCGACAAGCTGCTGCAGGAAACCGCCGAAGGCCATGGCAAGGCCAGCGCCGGCGCCGCCGGTGCGCTGCGCCAGGTGCTCAAGGAGCACGGCCGTTTCGTCGATGCCGCGCTCGAAGCCGAAGTGCATGCCGCGCTGGTGGCTGCTGGTGAACTCGAAGGCTGGCAGCGCTGGCGCGCCGACCAGCTGCGCGAGGAATTGGTGGCCAAGGCCGAAGCGCTGCTGAACCGGCCCGACGGCCAGGCACTGGGCGGCCGCAAGATGCAGGAAACCCTGCGCACGCTGCGCGACCAGTGGAAACAGACCGACCAGGGCGGTGTGCCCAACCACGCGCTGTGGAAGCGCTTCGATGAAGCCTGCAACCAGGCCCACAAGGTGGTCGAGGCCTGGCTGGAAAAGGTGCGCCACGACGCCGCCGAGCACCGCACCCAGCGCCTGGCGCTGATCGAGGAAGTCAAGGCCTGGGCGGCCGACAACGCCACCGCGCGCGACGGCGACTGGAAGGGCTTTGCCCGCGTGCTGCACCAGTTCAGCGAACGCTGGCGCGAGGCCGGCCACCTCAGCGAGAAGATGTTCGCCGAGCTGCAGCCGCAATGGAAAGCCGCCGTGCAGGCCGCCGCCGCGCCGCTCGACGCCGAGCAGAAGGCCAGCCTGCAGCGCCGCCACGCCATGATCGAGGAAGCCACCGCACTCGGCGCCGCGCCGGCGTTGCGCATCGATGCCGTCAAGGCGCTGCAGCAGCACTGGCAGGCCGAGGCACAGACCGTGCCGCTCGACCGCAAACACGAGCAGAAGCTCTGGGACGCTTTCCGCAAACCCATTGACGAAGCCTTCCAGCGCAAGACCGCCGATCGTGAAAAGGCCAGTGCTGCACTGGGTGCCCATGACCGTACCGT
>DASWYJ010000137.1:0-5957 GCA_036405035.1 Burkholderiaceae bacterium | reverse complement strand
GACATGAATGTCGTGATGACCGGTGCCGGCCATTTCATCGAGGTGCAGGGCACCGCCGAAGGCGCGGCCTTCAGCCGTACCGAGATGGATGCGCTGCTCGCGCTGGCCGAGAAGGGCATCACCGAACTGGTGGCGATGCAGGCTGTTTCACTCTCAAAGAAATAGCAAACTCTATAGATTTGACGCTGGCCATGGCCATATTCTGATGAAAATCATCCTCGCATCGAACAATTCCGGCAAGCTGGGTGAGCTGCAGAGCCTGCTGGCGCCGCTGGGCCTGGAACTGGTCACGCAGGGGTCGCTCGGCATTCCCGAGGCGGAAGAGCCGTTCCGCACCTTTGTCGAGAACGCGCTGGCCAAGGCCCGCCATGCGGCGCGCATTGGCGGCTTGCCGGCGCTGGCCGACGATGCCGGGCTGTGTGTCGATGCCTTCGGTGGCCTGCCGGGGGTGGATACCGCCCACTACGCCACGCAGTTCGGCTACGCCAAGGGCGATGCCAACAATGTGCGTGCACTGCTGGAGCAACTGCAGGGCCAGCCCAACCGCCGCGCCGCCATGGTGAGCACGCTGGTGGCGGTGCGCAGCGCCGACGACCCCGAGCCGCTGATTGCCGTGGGCCGGGTGCGTGGCGAAATCACCTGCGAGCCCATTGGCAGCAACGGTTTTGGTTTCGATCCGGTGATGTGGCTGCCCGAATTCGGCAAGACCTTTGCCGAGCTGGAGCCGGCCGTGAAGAACGCGCACAGCCACCGTGGCCGCGCCGCCGCGCAAATGGCCGCACTGCTGCGCGCGCACTGGCTGGCCGCGCCGTGAACCTGCCCGATATCCAGCACTACATGCGCCCCGGCACGCTGCAGCTGACCGCGCTGCCACCGCTGTCGCTGTATGTGCACCTGCCTTGGTGCATCCGCAAGTGCCCCTATTGCGATTTCAATTCCCACGAGGCGCCGGCCGGTGGGGGCCTGCCCGAGCAGCACTACATCGACGCGCTGCTGGCCGACCTGGAAGGCGCGCTGCCGCTGATCTGGGGTCGGGTGGTGCACAGCATCTTCATTGGCGGGGGCACGCCCAGCCTGTTTTCGCCCGCCGCGATTGACCAACTGCTCGGTGCCATCCGCGCCCGGCTGCGGCTGGAGGCCGATTGCGAGATCACACTGGAGGCTAACCCCGGCACCTTCGAGAAAGACCGCTTCCGCGCCTTTCGCGCGGCGGGAGTCACGCGGCTGAGCGTGGGCGTGCAGAGCTTCAACGACGCACACCTGAAGGCCCTGGGCCGGGTGCACGACCGCGCGCAGGCGATTGCCGCGGTAGAAGAAGCTGCGCAGGCGTTTGACACCTTCAATCTCGACATCATGTACGCGCTGCCCGGCCAGACGCTGGAGGGTGTGACGCAGGACATTGACACCGCGCTGGCGCTGGCGCCGCCGCATATTTCCATCTACCACCTCACCATTGAGCCCAATACGGTGTTTGCCAAGTACCCGCCGGTGGTGCCGGAGGATGATGATGCCTACGCCATGCTGGACCGCATCACCGAGCGCACCACCCGCGCCGGGCTGGAGCGCTACGAAGTCTCGGCCTATGCAAAGCTGGGGCACCGCTGCGCGCACAACCTGAACTACTGGCAGTTTGGTGACTACCTGGGCATTGGTGCGGGTGCGCACAGCAAGCTGAGTTTTGCGCACCGCGTGGTGCGCCAGGTGCGTTTCCGCGAGCCACGGCTGTACATGGACAACGCGCTGGCCGGCCAGGCCGTGGCGCAGGACACCGAGGTGGCCCGGGCAGAGCTGCCGTTTGAATTCATGCTGAATGCGTTGCGGCTGAAAGACGGGTTTGCGCTGCAGCAGTTTGGCGAACGCACCGGCTTGCCACTCACCGCGATCCAGAAGGGGCTGGACGAAGCCGAGAAGCGTGGCCTGATCGAGCGCGATTTCATTCAGGTGCGCCCCAGCGCCCAGGGGCTGGATTTCCTCAGCGACCTGCAGGCGCTGTTTCTGGCGGGCTGAACCACCCGCCTTGGCTGCCGGGCTACCAGGCGGCTTTTGCCAGCCCGATCACCATGGCGGCACCCATGCCCGCCAGCACGGCGAGCGCACAGGCATACACCACCCAGCCGGTGGCTTCGACGCTGGCCACAACCCAGTGGGGCAGGGCGGTTTCAGGTGCATGTGTGGCATGGATGTGCATGGTGTCCTCGCGGCGCTGGCATGTACACCCATCATGGCCCTGGCCACACGGGCCGGGCAGGAGGAAAAATCACATCCGGTGGTCAGCGGATTCCTACAGGCCCGCTTTGGCCGGTCCGCTCCAGAGGCCGATCAGGGCTTGACGACGAACCCCTGCGCCGCCCAGGCACTGGGCACGAACCCGGCAGAGGGCGGGCTGGCCTGCAGTTCGGTGGTCTGGCCGCGTGCGGTGCTGCGGCCCCTGGCAAAAGCCCAGCCGCCGGAGACGGGCAGGTATTCCAGTTCGAGCCGCTCGACGCGGTTGGCCACCAGATCACCCTGGTCGGCGGCTTCGTCGCGGGTGGGCTTGGTTTCCGACACCACCCAGTAGACATCCACCGTGACGGTGGCGACCAGCGCGGTGCTGTTGGCGGCAGCAGGCTTGATGGCCCACTTGGCGCCGGTGGCGCGCGCCTGGATCTGCACCCACTGGCCGGGTGACGTTTCCTGTACCGCCACCATGGGAAATGCGGCACGCGCGGCAAACGCCTGGGCGTTGCGGGTGAACTGTTCCTGGGTCTGTGCGCGGGCCACCGGGCTGGCCAGCAGCAGCGAGGCGGTCAGAAGGGAGAGAAAAGAGGAGAAAAAAGCCGGGACAAAACACTGCATGGTGGAGTCTTCCAGTTCCGCTGCGGCGCTGCGCGGTGCGCGCCGGCAGTGGGGGTAAGGGGCCGGGGCCATTGGCGGAAGCTCAGGGATTCGAACCCTGGAAACCTTGCGGTTTGCCGGTTTTCAAGACCGGTGCAATCGACCACTCTGCCAAGCTTCCGTGGTGCGGATTCTACCGTTCGGGCCGGCGTGCGCCGGCTATTTCAGCATGCCCCGGGTTTCGATGAAGGAGACCACCGCGTCCAGCCCGGCCAGGGTTTTCAGGTTGGTCATCACGAAGGGCTTGAGGCCATTGGGGCCGGTGCGCATGCGTCGGGTGTCGGCTTCCATCACGTCGAGGTTGGCGCCCACGTGGGGGGCGAGGTCGGTCTTGTTGATGACGAACAGGTCGCTCTTGGTGATGCCGGGGCCGCCCTTGCGCGGGATCTTCTCGCCGGCGGCGACGTCGATTACATAGATGGTGAGGTCGCTCAGCTCGGGGCTGAAGGTGGCGGCCAGGTTGTCGCCACCGCTCTCGATGAACACCACGTCGGCATCGGGAAATTCCACCAGCATGCGGTCGATGGCTTCGAGGTTGATGGATGCGTCTTCGCGGATGGCGGTGTGCGGGCAGCCGCCGGTTTCCACGCCCAGGATGCGTTCGGCCGGCAGCGCGCCGCTCACCGTGAGCAGGCGCTGGTCTTCCTTGGTGTAGATGTCGTTGGTGATGGCCACCAGGTCCCAGCGCTCGCGCATGGCCTTGCAGAGCATTTCCAGCAGCGTGGTTTTGCCGGAGCCAACCGGCCCGCCGATGCCAACGCGCAGCGGCGGGAGTTTCTTGGTGCGGTGGGGGATGTGGTGCAGGGCCATGGTGTTCAGGAGCGGAAAATGCGGGAGTACTGGGTTTCGTGGCGGGCCGACAGGATGGCCAGCATCGGGGTGAAGGCCATGCGGTCGGCGTCGCCCATGTGCAGCGCCTGTTCCACCACTGCCGGGATTTCGGCGGTGAGCCGCGCCAGGATGCGCTGGCCGGCGCTCTGGCCCAGCGGCACGGCCTTGATGGCGGCCGCCACCATGTTCTCGGCCCAGCCAAAGGCAAAGGCCAGGCAGGCGTCGTGCACGCTGGCGGGTACCCGGGCGGCGGCAAAGGCAAAGGCGATGGGCCAGGTGGGGGGAAGGCCGGCAAAAGCGGTGGCCACGTCGGCATGCTGCAGCTTGAGCCACTCCACCAGCGATCGGCCCATCTGCTCGGTTTGCAGCCGGAACTCGGCGCTTTCGCGGGTGGCCAGGAGCCAGCGGGTCAGTTCGGCCAGGTGGTCTGTGTCATGGGCACGCCAGGCGGCGATGGCCTGGGCCAGCACGGGCAGGTCGGCCCGGCCCAGGCCCAGCGCGAGCTGGTCCGACAGCCAGTCGGATGCTTCTAATTCAGTAGCAACAAGTCCATGTTCTACGCTGGCCTCCAGCCCTTCTGAGTAGGAAAAGCCACCCACTGGCAAGGCCGGTGAGGCCAGCCAGATCAGCTGCAGCAGGCCGGTGGCCGACAGCGGCGACTGGGCCATGCTCAGCCCGGCGGGCGGTGTTTGTGGAACTGCACGGCCACCGGCTGCACTGCGGGGGCGGCGTGGTCGTGGCCATGGTCGCCGTGGTTGCAGTGCGGGCCGTGCACATGCGGTGCCGGGGCCGCTGCGGAAGCGGCGGGTACAGGGGCGTGGTCATGCCCATGGTTGCAGTCGGGGCCATGCACATGGGGTTGGGCACCGGCTGCCGGTGTGGAGGCATGGTCGTGCGCATGGCCATGGCCGCCACTGGCGTAGGCGCCGTTTTCCGGCTCGAACGGCGCGGTGACGGCGTTGACGATCAAATGCATGGCCTGCAGCATCTCGGCCAGCACATGGTCGGGCTCGATCTGCAGGAAATCGGGCTTCAGCTCGATCGGTACATGGCGGTTGCCCAGGTGGTAGGCGGCGCGGATCAGGTCGAACGGCGACCCGTGGGCGCTGCAGTGGGTGATGCGCAGCACCGGTTGCGGCGCGGCCAGCACCCGCACCAGCGAGCCATCTTCGGCTACCAGAACGTCGCCGCCGCGCACCACCGTGCCACGCGGCAGGAACACGCCCAGCGCGCGGCCCTGGCTGTCGATGGCGTCAAAGCGGCTTTTCTGGCGCACGTCCCAGTCGAGCTCCACCGTGGCGGCGCGTTTGAGAAGGACGGTGGCGAGGCCATGGCCACCGGGCAGGCATTTGGAAATGGACAGCATCAGAACAAAAAATAGCGTTGGGCCAGGGGCAGGACGGTGGCTGGCTCGCAGGTGAGCAGCTGGCCATCGGCGCGCACGGCGTAGGTCTGCGCGTCGATCTCCATTTTCGGCAGGTAGGCGTTGTGCACCATCTGCTGCTTGCGCACACCGCGGATGTTTTTCACCGCACTGAGCGTTTTCTTCAATTCGAACTGCGCGCCAATGCCGGCCGCCAGGCCCGCCTGCGACACAAAGGTCAATGAGCCCTTGGTCACCGCGCCGCCAAAGGCACCGAACATCGGCCGGTAGTGCACCGGCTGCGGCGTGGGGATGGAGGCATTCGGGTCGCCCATGGCCGCCATGGCGATGAAGCCGCCTTTCAGAATGAGCGCCGGCTTCACACCAAAGAAGGCCGGTTTCCACACCACCAGGTCGGCCCATTTGCCTTCCTCGATGCTGCCGATCTCGTGGCTCACGCCGTGGGCAATCGCCGGGTTGATGGTGTATTTGGCAACGTAGCGCTTGACGCGGAAGTTGTCGTTGCGCGCACTGTCTTCGGGCAGCTTGCCGCGCTGCGTCTTCATCTTGTGCGCCGTCTGCCAGGTGCGCAAAATCACTTCGCCGACCCGGCCCATGGCCTGGCTGTCGCTGCTCATCATGCTGATGGCGCCCAGGTCGTGCAGGATGTCTTCGGCGGCGATGGTTTCCTTGCGGATACGGCTCTCGGCAAAGGCCAGGTCTTCGGCAATGGCCGGGTCGAGGTGGTGGCAGACCATCAGCATGTCGACATGCTCGTCCAGCGTGTTCACCGTGTACGGCATGGTGGGGTTGGTGCTGGACGGCAGAAAATTCGCCTCGCCCACCACCCGCAGAATGTCTGGCGCGTGGCCGCCGCCGGCGCCTTCGG
>DASWYJ010000136.1:0-8168 GCA_036405035.1 Burkholderiaceae bacterium | reverse complement strand
ATGATTGCCGGCCGGCCCGACTGGTGCATCTCGCGCCAGCGCAACTGGGGCGTGCCGCTGCCCTTCTTCATCCACAAGGATTCGGGCGAGCTGCACCCGCGCACCATGGAGATCATGGACACCGCAGCGACCCTGGTGGAGCAAGGTGGCATCGAAGCCTGGAGCAAGGCCACGGCCGAGAGCCTGATCGGCGCCGATGCGCCGCACTACACCAAGAGCACCGACATTCTGGACGTGTGGTTCGACTCCGGCACCACCCACGACCACGTGCTCCGACACAGCCACGCCGCGCAATCCACCTGGCCGGCGGACCTGTACCTCGAAGGCCATGACCAGCACCGCGGCTGGTTCCACAGCTCGCTGCTCACCGCCTGCGCGATGTACGACCACGCCCCCTACAAGGGCCTGCTGACCCACGGCTTTACGGTGGACGGCAAGGGCCGCAAGATGAGCAAGAGCGAAGGCAACGTGGTGGTGCCGCAGGAAGTGAGCGACAAGCTGGGCGCGGAAATCATCCGCCTGTGGTGCGCCGCCACCGACTACTCGGGCGACCTGGGCATCGACGACAAGATTCTGGCCCGCGTGGTGGACACCTACCGCCGCATCCGCAACACGCTGAAATTTTTGCTGGCCAACATCAGCGATTTCAATCCTGCCACAGACACGGTGCCCACCGACCAGCTGCTGGAAATCGACCGCTACGCACTGAGCCGCGCCGCCCAGCTGCAGGCCGACATCCTCGCGCACTACGAGGTGTACGAGTTCCACCCGGTGGTGGCCAAGCTGCAGGTGTATTGCAGCGAAGACCTCGGCGCGTTTTACCTCGACGTGCTGAAGGACCGGCTCTACACCACCGCGCCGAACTCGCTGGCGCGCCGCAGCGCGCAGACCGCGCTGCACCAGATCACCCACGCCATGCTGCGCTGGATGGCGCCCTTCCTCAGCTTCACCGCCGAGGAAGCCTGGCAGGTGGCAGGCCACAGCCCTTCGATCTTTCTCGAAACCTATGCCGCACTGGGCACCGCCGATGACACGCTGCTGGCCAAGTGGGCCCGCATCCGCGCCATCCGCGACGAAGCCAACAAGCAGATCGAAGCCCTGCGGGCCGACGGCAAGGTGGGTTCGTCGCTGCAGGCCACGCTGGTGCTGCATGCTGGTGCGGCCGACCACGCGCTGCTGGCCAGCCTGGGCGATGACCTGAAGTTCGTGTTCATCACATCCGCTATCGAATTGCTAGCTGGCGAGGAATTGCAAGCCACGGTGTTGCCCAGTTCTGCAATCAAGTGCGAGCGCTGCTGGCACTACCGCGACGATGTGGGTGCAGACGCAAACCACCCCACGCTGTGCGGCCGCTGCACCAGCAACCTCTTTGGTGCGGGCGAAGACCGGAAGGCGGCCTGACCATGGCAACCCGCACCTCCACGCGCGCCATGCTGCCCTGGCTGGCACTGGCGCTGTGTATCCTGCTGGCCGACCAGTTCACCAAGGTCCTGATCCTCGGCCACTACCGGCTCGGCGACAGCACCCGCGTGCTGGACTTCTTCAACGTGGTCCGGGCACACAACACCGGCGCAGCGTTTTCCTTCCTCGCGCAGGCGGCAGGCTGGCAGCGCTGGTTCTTCACCGCAGTGGGCATCGCGGCCGCGGTGTTCATCGTGTGGCTGCTGCGCTCGCACGGCGGGCAGAAGCTGTTTTCCTTTGCGCTGGCCTGCATTCTGGGTGGCGCCATCGGCAATGTGGTGGACCGCGTGCTGTATGGCTACGTGGTCGATTTTCTCGACTTCCACTGGGCCGGCTGGCACTTCCCCGCCTTCAACGTGGCCGACAGCGCCATCACCATTGGCGCCATCTGCCTGGTACTTGATGAGTTGCGCCGCGTGCGGCGCGGCAGGTAGCGCAGCCTCACCGCACCACCAAGCCCTTCTCCCCGGGTTCCCGCACGTGGCCCGGTACTTGCATGAAGCCTGCTTTCGAGCAGCGCCGTTGGCCCCTGGCCATGTCCGCATGCTTGTTCCAGCCACTACATGCCCACAACCCTAGGAGAAGTCCCATGAAAAAATCCCTATTGGCGCTTGCAGCGCTCGCTGCTGCCGGCTCCGCTTCCGCCCAGTCGTCGGTCACGCTGTACGGCGCCATCGACAACGCCTATACCCGCCTTGGCGGCAGCATCGCCAGCGCCAAGGGCCTCAGCTCGGGCGGTGGCGGCGTCATCGGCAGCAAGCTGGGCTTCAAGGGTACCGAAGACCTCGGTGGCGGCCTGAAGGCCGGCTTCACGCTGGAGATGGGCCTCGAAACCAGCACCGGCGCCAACGGCGTGCCCGGCAGCAACAACAACATCGGCCTCATCGGCACCGGCGCGCTGCGCTTCGACCGCCAGGCCACGGTGAGCCTGATGGGCAATTTCGGGGAAGTGCGCCTGGGCCGCGACCTGGCCACCAGTTTCATCAACGACGTGATCTACGAGCCCTTCCTGACCTATGGCGTGGGCTCCAGCCTGAATTTCCCGCTAGGCGTGGTGGCCGACGCGACCAACGCCGCCTCGCTGTTCCGTGTGTCCAATGCCATCAGCTACCTCACGCCCGGCACACTGGGCGGCTTCTCCGCGCAGGTTCAGTACGCGCTGAGCGAACAGGCCTCCACCACCACGCCGCAGGACAAGGACGGCCGCTACGTGGGCGCCCGCGTGGCCTATGACAAGGGCCCGGTCAGTGTGTCCGCATCGGCCGGCAAGGCCACCTTCACCGCGCCCGCCGGCACCAGCCTGGACCGCAGCACCGGCAACGTCGGCGGCTCCTACGACTTCGGTGTGGCCAGGCTGATGGCGGAATACGCCCGCTTCAAGGCGGAGAACGTGAGCCCCGGCGCAGACCTGAAAACCACTGTCTACACGCTGGGACTGGTGGCACCGGCAGGCCCGGGCGCCGTCAAGGTTGGCTATTCGCGCGGCACGCTGAAAACCACCGGCATTGCCAACGAGCCGCGCGCGAGCAAGATCGCCCTGGGCTACGACTACAGCCTGTCCAAGCGCACCGGCCTGTACGCCACGGTGGCACGTGTCAGCAATGCCAATGGCGCCACCGTCAACGTGGGTTCCGGTGGCGTGGCGGGCCTGGGCGGCGCCATCTCCGGCCCGAACAGCAAGTCGACCGGCTACGACATCGGCGTGCGCCACAGTTTCTGAGGAGAGAAACGGGCCTTCGGGCCCGTGGAGTAAGCGAGTGTTCCAAGGTTTTCCACCAGCCCCACGGCTGGTGGTTTTTTTTGGGCGCTGCAGAAACGGAAAGGCCGGTTCCCGGAACCGGCCTTTTGCGGGAGGTGTGTAACCAGCGGCTCAGGCAGCCTTGCTGGAGAGTTTGCCGGTGAACGACAGGCTGACGACGCCAAAGGCGGCCGCAATCAGCAGGGAGGCGATCATCACGAACAGCGGGTTGCTGGCGCTCAGGCCGAACAGCACCGCGTTGCTGAGTTTCTCCGGTGTCTGCAGCAGGTAGGCGAAGGTCGAGGCATAGCCCACCACGGTCGCCGGGATGGCCGGGAACAGGCGGATATGCGATGCGAGCGGCATCAGTGCGGTAGTAGCACCCACCACGATGGCAGCCCACACCGGCAGCGTGAGCACCGGCGCCAGCGGCACATTGAGCACGATGACCGACGCCAGCCATGCGAGCGCCACGCCCAGCGTGCCACACACCACCAGGTTCCTGAAGGCCGCCGGCGTGCCGCCCAGGGCCACACCGGTGGCCGTGAAGATGAACACCGCCCAGATGAAATACATGCCACTGGCAGGCCCCAGGGCCATGAAGGCCAGGATTCCGCCGATCACTCCCAGATTCAAAGCCAGTGCGTTGACGAATTTCATTTCGCTATCCTCGTTTCATTGTGTTGTCGAACCATGGACCGGGGTGGGGCCTGCGGTACAGCCGCCAGCCACGCCCCGGGGAACTCGCCAATTTGTCGACCATGCCCGGGAAATTGTTGACACATCGTCCCGAAACACCGGCCAGCCACCTCGGCAGAGGCTTCAGCGCAAGGAGCATGCCGCTGGCCGGATTCAAAAAAAAGGCCGCACAGGGTGCGGCCAGGATCCGGTCGACCAGAACGAGTCAGAGCGTGAGGATGGTGCAGCCCGTGGTCTTGCGTGCTTCCAGCGCGCGGTGCGCATCCTGCACCTGCTCCAGCGGAAAACGCTGATCGATGTGGATCGCGACCTTGCCGCTCACCACCGCGTCGAACAGATCGTCGGCCATGGCCTGTGTGCTCTCGCGGGTGGCAATGTGGGTAAAAAGGGTTTGCCGGGTCACGTAGACCGAGCCTTTGGCGCCCAGGATGCCGGGCGCAAATGGCGGCACCGGCCCCGACGCATTGCCAAAGCTGGCCATCAGGCCGAATGGCGCCAGGCAATCGAGCGATTGGTCCCAGGTGTCCTTGCCCACCGAGTCGTACACCACCTTCACGCCCTTGCCGCCGGTGATTTCTTTCACCCGCGCCTGGAAGTCTTCGGTGCTGTAGTTGATGGTGTGGGCCGCTCCGTTCTCTTTGGCCAGCGCGCATTTGGCGTCCGATCCCGCCGTGCCGATGAGTTGCAGGCCCAACGCCCGGGCCCACTGGGTTGCGATCAGGCCCACACCACCGGCGGCCGCATGGAACAGCACAAAGTCGCCCGGCTGCAGGCCGCCCTGCGGCAGCGTGCGCTTGAGCAGGTATTGCGCCGTCAGGCCCTTGAGCATCATGGCCGCGCCGGTGTCGAAATCAATCGCATCGGGCAGCTTGCACACACACTTGGCCGGCATCACGCGCAGCTCGCTGTAGCTGCCGGGCGGCTGGCTGGCGTAGGCTGCGCGGTCGCCGGCCTTCAGGTGGGTGACGCCATCACCCACCGCTTCCACGATGCCCGATGCCTCCATGCCCAGCTGCAGCGGCATGGGCAGCGTGTACAGGCCACTGCGCTGGTAGACATCGATGAAGTTCAGGCCCACCGCCTTGTGGCGGATGCGGATTTCACCGGGGCCGGGCTCACCGACCGTGACGGTGGCCAGTTGCAACTCCTCGGGGCCGCCATGCCGTTCGATGCGGATGGCGCGGCTGCTGTGCTCGCTCATGCTGTCTCCTGCAAAAAGGGAAAGGCATGGTGCCATGAATCCACAAACCCTGCCGCGCACCGGTCTGCGCAGGCTTGCTACAGTCGCCGGATGACCCAGCGCCTGACCCTCGCCACCATCGCCCTGCTCGTGATTCCGCCACTGATGTGGGCCGGCAATGCGGTGGTCGGGCGCATGGTCAACCCGCTGGTGCCACCGATCACGCTGAACTTCCTGCGCTGGGCCCTGGCTTTCGTGATCCTGTTGCCGCTGGCCGGCCATGTGCTGCGCACCGGCAGCCCGCTGTGGCCACTCTGGCGGCGCTTTGCCGTGCTGGGCCTGCTGGGGGTGGGCGCCTACAACGCGCTGCAGTACCTGGCGCTGCAGACCTCCACCCCGATCAACGTGACGCTGGTGGCGGCCAGCATGCCGATCTGGCTGCTGGGCATTGGCGGGCTGTTCTTTGGTGTGTCCATTTCCCGCCGCCAGGTGCTGGGGGCGGTGCTGTCGCTGGCGGGTGTGCTGGTGGTGCTGTCGCGTGGCGACTGGCAGCAGCTCATGCAGGTGCGGCTGGTGCCGGGTGACATCTACATCCTGCTGGCCACCATCGCCTGGTCGTTCTACAGCTGGCTGCTGATCCGGCCGCAGGAACCACCCGCGCTGCGCAACGACTGGGCCGCCTTCCTGATGGCGCAGATCGTGTTCGGGCTGGTGTGGTCGGGGGTGTTCGCCGGCGGCGAATGGGCGCTGACCGACGCCCATATCCAGTGGGGCTGGCCACTGGCCGCGGCGCTGCTGTTCATTGCCGTGGGGCCGGCGCTGCTGGCCTACTGCTTCTGGGGCATGGGCGTGAAGCGCGTGGGGCCCACGGTGGCGGGCTTCTTCGCCAACCTCACGCCGCTGTTTGCCGCCGTGCTGTCGGCGGCCTTCCTGGGCGAGCTGCCGCACCTGTACCACGCGGCGGCCTTCGTGCTGATCGTCGGCGGCATCGTGGTGTCGGCCCGGCGCTGAGCCGGGCGCGGGCCACTACGGCGCGCCGCCGCTGGCCTTGGACACGTACAGCGCCAGCGCAGCGATCTGGGCTTCGGTCAGCAATGCCTTGTACGACGGCATCTGGCCCAGGCCGTCGCGCAGCGCACGGGCCACCCGGCCGGCATCGGGCCTGATCTCGTCGAGCACCGGGCCGATGGCACCGGTGCTGCCCGATTCCTTGAGCGTATGGCACAGCGCGCAGGCCGGCACAGCCGATTCGGTGAAGAGCTTGCGGCCCAGCGCGAACTGGGCTGCATCGTCGGCCCAGACCAGCGGGCTGGCGAGCAGCAGCACCAGCAGCGCCGGCCCCCATGCACGGCAGGCCATGCTCAGGCCACCGTGACGGTCACGCCGTGGTCGAGCCAGCTGTTGTTGTTGTAGCCGCTCTTGTTTTCCGCGCGCTGCTCGGGCTGCACGTTGCCACCGGCGTCGGTGGCGCGGCTGACCAGCACATGCTTGCCAGCCGGCAGCTGCGCTTCCGTCACGAACTGGCGCCAGGCGAACTTGCCGAGGTCGGGGCCTACAAACCGCGCCTCTTTCCAGTTCTTGCCACCGTCGACCGACACCTCGACCTTCTTCACCGCGTGCAGGCCACCAAAGGCCACGCCATGAATCAGCACCGTGCCGGCGGCGCGCTGGGCATTGTCGGGGTTGGGCGAATTGATCCACGACTTGACCGGCATCTCCAGCACCGAGGGCTGGGTCGGGTCGTCCTTGCCGCCCAGCGGCGCGATGCGGTAGCCGTGCGACATGATCTTCGCGTCGGTTTCCTTGGCCGTGAACGCCAGTTGCTTGATGTACTTGATGTTGTTCACACCCTGGTAGCCCGGCACGACGAGGCGCAGCGGGCCGCCATGGGCCAGCGAGATCGGTGCACCGTTCATTTCCCAGGCCAGCAGTGCGTCGCCCAGCGCCTTGATCGGCACGGAGCGCTCGACGATCACGCTCTTCGGGTCAATGCCGGCGGGCAGCACTTCACCGCCGGTACCGGTCAGGTACAGCATGCCGCCGTTCACGCCGCCAAGTGCCTCGACCACGGTGCGCACCGGCACGCCGCTCCACACCACACAGCCGGCGGCGCCCACCGTCCACGGCGTGCCGCTGGGCTTGTGCGGGAAGAAGCCACGGCCATTGCCCGAGCACTGCAGCACGGTGGCCACGGTTTCCACACCCATGGCCTTGAGCTGGCCCACGGTCAGCGTGCCGGGGTACTTCACGCCCTCGATGGCCAGTGGCCAGCTGTCGCGGTCGGCCAGGATGGCGGCATCCGGCGCGGGCAGGTTGTTGCGGATGTAGAGCTGCTCGCCCGGTGTGATCACGCTGGTGCCGAACGCGCTGCGCTTGGTCTCGATGGTGGTGGCGCTGTGCACGATGACGCTGGAGGCATCTTTCCACGCGGCATAGGCCGGCAACGGGCGGGCGGCCGCCGTCTGAGCCAGCGCATCCCGCGTCCAGCCGGCAAAACCCAGCGTGGCCAGCGCGGCGGCGCTGCCGGCAAGCAGGTGGCGACGGGGCAGGGAATGGGGGGAAATTGTCATGGTGTCTCCTGAGGGTTGAAAATTTAGAGTGCGGTGCCCGGCCCGACCAGGTGGGCACGGGCCACGCCCAGTGCTTTTTTCTTCTGCGCCACCAGCACCAGTGGCTTGCCGTCGCGCGACAGCGCAACCTGCCAATACATGTTGCCCCACCAGCCGCTGTCTTCCTGCAGCGTGACCGGCGCATCGAAGGCGAACACCGTGACCATGCCGCCCTTCTCGAAGAAAGTGGTCAGATGGTATACGAGGTGGCCATCGATATCGCAGGGGCGCATCAGCTGGGGAAACCCCGGCAGTTGCCGGCTTTGCCCCAGGCCGAGGTGTTGCAGAAGCTGCTGCCCGTCCATGAAACTGCCACGCAGTGTGCGCTCGTAGTATTCATGCTCGATCGCATCGCGCACCAGCGCCGGCGGGCGCATTGCCAGAACCCCACCCACCCCGCTGCCGAGCAGCAGCAGCGCCGCAATGCCACGCTGCACACCCCGGCGGGACAGCACCCGGGTGCGGCGCACCAGGTAAGCGG
>DASWYJ010000135.1:0-3024 GCA_036405035.1 Burkholderiaceae bacterium | reverse complement strand
CCAGCCAGCCCGCCGCCAGCGCCACCGCGAAGAGGGCCACCGTGGCCGGCAGGCCCAGGGCCACTGGCGTGACCGACGCCAGAATCACCCCCACCAGGCCCAGTGCCTCGCGCCAGGCCACCGCGCGGCTGCGCTGGTGTTCGCTGCCACCGGCCAGGTTGCCGAGCAGCGCGCCCCACGACTGGTGGGCCACGCTGGCCGCGCTGTAGGCGGCGTAGGTCAGCACCAGCAGCACGCTGGCCCACACCACCAGCGCCGCGGGTTCGCGCGTGGGTGGAAAAAACAGCAGCGCGAAGCCGATGGCCAGCAGCACACAGGCCCCGCCGCCAAATGCCACCACGGCGCCGAGCGAGCGGGCAAAGAGCCGGTCGCACCAGCGGCCGAGCCAGGGGTCGATCACGGCGTCGAACAGGCGGGCGCCGAGCAGCACCGCGCCCAGTGTGGCCAGCGGCACACCGAATTCGCGCGAATAGTGGTTGGGCAGAATCACATACAGCGGCAGCGCCACAAAGGCCAGCGGCAGGCCGAGCAGGCCGTAGCGCAGGCCTTCGCGCCAGCCGCCCTGCCAACCGGCGCTGGCCGCCAGGCTCACTGCGCGGCCCCGCCCAGCAGCGTTTGCCGCAGCGCAGGCTCGGAGGTGCTGGGCGCGAGCCAGATGCCGAAGAAGCGGCGTGCAAACTCGGCGTCTTTCACCTCGCCCGCGGGTTTGCCGTTGTAGAGGAAGCGCGCACCGGCGCCGGGCGTGTACAGGCCCAGCAGTTTGTCGCCCTCCTTTATGTTGGGGAACACCGCCTTCATCTGCTGCAGCCACTGCGCGCCCTGCGCTTCGGTGAAGCCGCCGGCGCGCTGCATTTCCTTCAGCGAGCGGGCGGCGATGTCGGCGCCGGCAAAGTCGCGCTGGTACTCCAGCTCCAGCGCGAGCGGGCTCTGGGTGTAGTCGGCACGGTTGAAGCCGGGCGCCACGAACAGGCGGATCTGGTAGACCGCAAAGCCGAAGTAGCGGTACAGGCTCTGCCCGCTGAGGCGGGCTTCGGGCAGCGCGGCGGTGATTTCTGGCGCCTGGGCCCGGATTGTGGGGCTGAATGTGGCCGTGGCCAGCGCCAATGCTGCGCTGATTGCTATCGTTTTCGCAGCGTGTACTGCACCACGTCGGTACTGGCCTTGGCAAAGGCCGCCTCGCAGTAGGCCAGATAGAACTCCCATATGCGGATAAACCTTTCGTCGAAACCGGCCTGCAGCACGCGGGCGCGTTCCTGCAGGAATGTGTCGCGCCAGCGCTTCAGCGTCTCGGCATAGTCCTGGCCAAAAGCGAACTCGTCCACCACCTCGAGCCCGGCCGCTTCGGCCTGGCGGCGGAACTCCCTCGGGCAGGGCAGGCAGCCACCGGGGAAGATGTACTGCTGGATGAAATCGGTGGAGGCGATGTACTGGTCGAAGTACTTGTCGTCAATCACGATGCTCTGGACGCAGGCCTTACCGCCGGTCTTGAGCAGGCGGCTGATGGCCTGGAAGTAGGTGGGCCAGTATTCGCGGCCCACGGCCTCCACCATTTCGATGGAGCAGATCGCGTCATACGGGCCGTCCTGGATGTCGCGGTAGTCCTGCAAGCGCAAATCGGCCTGGTCGGCCACGCCGAGCTTCTGCATGCGGGCGTTGGCAAAGGCCAACTGCTCGTGGCTCAGTGTCACGCCGGCAATGCGGGCGCCGAATTCGGTGGTGGCCATCTCGGCCAGTGCGCCCCAGCCACAGCCGATTTCCAGCACGCGCTGGCCGGGCTGCAGGTCGACCATGCGCAGCGCGCGGCGCACCTTGGCGTGCTGGGCTTCGCGCATCGGCTTGTCGAGATCGCCCTCGAACCAGGCCGACGAATAGTTCATCGTGTCGTCGAGCCACAGTTCGTAGAAGGCATTGCCCAGGTCGTAGTGGGCCTGGATGTTCTTCTCGCTGTTGGTTTTGGTGTTGCGGTTCAGCAGGTGCTTGATGCGGTACAGGAAGCGGCCGATCCAGGTGCCGTAGATCACCTCTTCCACCTCGTGCCGGTTGCCGAGAAAAACCTTGAGCAGGTCGGTCAGGTTGGGGGTGCTCCAGTCGCCGGCGATGTAGGTTTCGGCAAAGCCGATGTCGCCCGATTTGAGGGCCGCGCCGCAGACGTTCCAGTTCTTCAGCACGATGCTGGCTGCCGGATGGTCGCCCGACAGGTCGGCCTGGCCGAAGCGGTACTGCGCGCCGTTGGGGAAGTGCACCGTGAGGCTGCCGTGGCGCAGGCGCTGCAGCAGCTTGACGGTGGCGCGTGCCGAGGCCGGTGCGCCCTGCGGCAGCGAGAACGATGACAGGGCAGAAGGGTTGATGGCGTGCATGGTGGGCGTTCTGGAACGGAGGGGGTCAACGGGTCACGAAATGCTCGGGCGGCCGGGGCTTGCCAATGAAGCGCACCCGCTTGAGCCACAGGCGCAGGGCCTGCCAGTGGATGCGGGCCACCACACCGAAGGTCATGGCCGGGTAGTGCCACAGCGCATGGCGGATGGCGGCGGCCGTGACCGGCTGCAGCGTGCCGCTGACGCTGGTTTCGAGCAGCGGGCCATCGGCGTCGTCGTAGTCGATGCGCACCACGGTCTTGTCGGCGCCGGCGTGCTGCGTGCGCAGGAAACGGAAGCGGTAGCCGCCCTGCAGCGTGCAGAACGGCGACACGTGAAAAACCTTGTCGGCCCGCAGCTCGGCGCCGTAGCGCGGCGCATCGAGCAGGTAGCAGTGGCGTTCGCCAAAGGTGTTGTTGACCTCGACCACGATGGCGCGCAGGCTGCCATCGGGGCGGTGGCAGTACCAGAAGCTCACCGGCTTGAAGGTGTAGCCCAGCACGCGCGGATAGCAGTGCAGCCAGGCTTCGCCGGTGGCGTCGGTGATGCCTTCCTGGGCCAGCAGGGCATCCAGCCAGGCCAGCGCGCCACCGGCCTCGGGGCCGCGGCCATCGCCATGGTCGCAATCGAAAAAGCTCAGCGCCGCGCGGCGGTTCACCGCCAGCGCGCC
>DASWYJ010000134.1:0-14423 GCA_036405035.1 Burkholderiaceae bacterium | reverse complement strand
AGCGCGTTGCGACCTCCTCGAAGGTGGTTCGTTGGCTCTCGGTGCTAATGAACTCGCCGCGCTCTATGCGCAACTCAGTTTCTTTCGCCCAGCGCTCTGCATCCCTGCGGTGATTGAACGTGCGTGACTGATCAGGAAAGCCCAGTTTGCGGACGCGCGCTCGCCATTGGTGTTCGCCGCGCTTTTCGATGAGTGCCATGGGGTTCCTTTGGGCCAACTGTCCCAAAATTGTCCCAAATAATCATTCCTAAGTACAGAAATGTAGAATCCATGAGGATTCCAAGCCAGTTGGCTAGCTGCCTTGTAAGCGGTAGGTCATCAGTTCGAATCCGATAATCGGCACCAGGTCTTAACACGGGTTTGTTTGGACTTTCACCCGGATTGCGTTAACCTGCCATCCGGAATCGCCCAGTCGGGCCACGAACAGAGGTAACAGCTGCCGTATTTTCGCGGCAACCGTACTGTTCTCCACGACGAGGCACCACGTTGCATCGTCAACCGGCCCCGGCCTGACCGCTGGCCGGAGTTTTTCCGGAATCAGCGCCTGAATCGCCTCCAGGCGCCGCGATGAATCCGCCGCCTGCTCGGCCAGCCGGGCAAATGTCGGTGAATGGCGAACCGCTTCTTCCAGCGTGAATGCATGGTTCTTGCGGATCATGTTCGTCAATAGATGGGGATTGTGAATGCAGTTGATTATCACGGATGCATGGCTCGCACGGAGCCGGGCCATCCAGCTCAGCGGTGCCAACCTGCTCGCTGCAGGGGGTGCCCTGGCGCTGGCGCTGATGTTGCTGGCCGCCGGCCTGTACCACCTGGTCTTTCTCAAGGGGGCACGCGAGGGCTGGCCCGTCATTGGTGCACTGGTGAAGCTGGTGACCCAGGATGAGGCGGAGCAGCGCGAGCGCTTCATGCGCGAGAACCTGGACGCCATGGCCCGCAAGCTGGGGGAGATGCAGGCCAAGCTGGTGCAGCTGGAAGCGCTGGGTGAGCGGGTGTCGGGCCTGGCCGGCATCAATCCCGGAGACATCAAGACGCCACCCGGCCGCGGCGGTGCGCTGGTATCGGGGCGGCCGCTGTCGGTGGAGGAGCTGCAGCAGACACTGAGCGACCTGGATGTGTTGGCCGACCAGCGCGTCGATTTGCTCACCGTGGTGGAGTCGCGGCTGTTCGATCAGAAAATCCGCAAGCTGATGGTGCCGACGCAGCCTCCATTGCAGGATGGTTTCCTCGGCTCCGGTTTTGGCTGGCGGATCGACCCGTTTTCCGGGCGCTCGGCGCTCCATACCGGGCTGGATTTCCAGGCCGATACCGGTACGGCCATTCTGGCAGCGGCCGGCGGCGTGGTGGTGACGCAGGAATACCACTCCGCGTACGGCAACATGGTGGAAATCGACCATGGCAACCAGCTGATTACCCGCTATGCCCATGCCTCCAAGGTGATGGTCCGGAAAGGCGATCTGATCAAGCGCGGCCAGAAGATCGCCGAGGTCGGCACGACCGGCCGTTCGACCGGGCCCCATCTGCATTTCGAGGTGCTGGTGCAGGATGTACCGCAAGACCCCCAGAAGTTCCTGGCGGCGGGCCAGAAGGTGCCGCTGACCCACATTGCCGATGCGGCTGCGGTCAACCCCAAGGCGGTAGGGCAGAAGGCCGCGGCGGCCAGTGTCCAGCACAGGTAAAATTCCAGGTTGTTCTGCGACCAAGCGTGCGCCGGGTCTTGTTTTTTCCGGCAGCACGCGCACTTGCATCCATAACTAACAGGGCTTTCGGCCGTCTTGTTGTCTCCCTCCACCGGAGGCAACGGGCTGCCCCGCACTCATGGCAACCAATTTCCTCACCAAAATCTTTGGCAGTCGCAATGACCGCCTGATTCGCCAATACCGCAAGACGGTCGAACGCATCAAGGCACTGGAGCCCGAGTACGAACGCCTCGATGATGAGGCTCTGCGTGGCAAGACGGCGGAATTCCAGCAGCGGATTGCCGGCGGGGAAACGCTGGATGCCCTGTTGCCGGAAGCCTACGCCGTGGTGCGTGAAGGTTCCAAGCGCATCATGAAGATGCGCCATTTCGATGTGCAGATGCTGGGTGGCATGTCGCTGCACAACGGCAAGATTTCCGAAATGGGCACCGGCGAAGGCAAGACCCTGACCGCCACGCTGCCGGTCTACCTGAATGCCCTCGGCGGCAAGGGTGTCCACGTTGTCACGGTCAACGACTATCTTGCCAGCCGCGATGCGCAGTGGATGGGCCGCCTCTACAACTTCCTGGGCCTCACGGTTGGCATCAACCTGCCCAACATGAGCCGGCCGGAGAAGCAGGCGGCCTACCGTGCCGACATCACCTACGGCACCAACAACGAATTCGGCTTCGACTATCTGCGTGACAACATGGTCTACGAGGTGGAAGACCGGGTGCAGCGCGGGCTGAACTTCGCCATCGTCGACGAGGTGGACTCCATCCTGATCGACGAGGCCCGTACGCCGCTGATCATCAGTGGCCAGGCGGAAGACCATACCGACATGTATGTGGCGATGAACAAGGTCGCGCCCATGCTGTCGAAACAGATTGGCGAAGCGGATCCGCGCACCGGCGAGGGCATCATCACCCCCGGTGATTTCACGCTCGACGAGAAGAGCCACCAGGTTTTCCTGACCGAGCAGGGCCACGAAAACGCCGAGGGCATCCTGGCGCGCCTGGGCCTGATTCCTGAAGGCACGACCCTCTACGATCCGGCCAACATCGCGCTGGTGCACCATCTGTATGCTGCTTTGCGCGCCACCTACCTGTACCACCGCGACCAGCATTACGTGGTGCAGGCCGGCGAAATCGTCATCGTGGACGAATTCACCGGCCGCCTGATGGCCGGCCGCCGCTGGAGCGACGGCCTGCACCAGGCCGTGGAAGCCAAGGAAAACGTGGCGATCCAGGCGGAAAACCAAACTTTGGCGTCGATCACGTTCCAGAACTATTTCCGGCTCTACGGCAAGTTGGCCGGCATGACCGGCACCGCGGATACCGAAGCCTACGAGTTCCAGGAAATCTATGGCCTGGAAACCATCGTCATTCCCCCCAATCGGCCGAGCCAGCGCGACGACCAGCTCGACCGGGTCTACAAGACCACCCGCGAAAAGTACGAAGCCGCGATCAAGGACATCCGTGAATGCCATGAGCGCGGCCAGCCCGTGCTGGTGGGAACGACCTCGATCGAGAATTCGGAAATCATTGCCCAGCTGCTGACCCGCGAGAAGTTGCCCCACCAGGTGCTCAATGCCAAGCAGCACGCGCGCGAAGCAGACATCGTGGCGCAGGCCGGCCAACCCCGGGTGATCACCATTGCGACCAACATGGCGGGCCGTGGCACCGACATCGTGCTGGGCGGCAATATTTCCAAGCAGGTCGAGGCCATCCAGGGCAATCCGGCACTGAGCGATGCCGACAAGCAGGCGCAAGAGGCTGCGTTGCGCGCGCAGTGGACGCAGGACCATGAGTTCGTCAAGGCCCAGGGTGGCCTGCGCATCATCGCCACCGAGCGCCATGAGTCACGCCGCATCGACAACCAGCTGCGCGGGCGTTCCGGCCGCCAGGGTGACCCGGGTTCTTCGCGTTTCTATCTGAGCCTCGACGATTCGCTGATGCGCATCTTCGCCGGTGACCGGGTCAAGGCCATCATGGACCGGCTCAAGATGCCGGATGGTGAAGCCATCGAGGCGGGCATCGTCAGCCGCAGCATCGAGAGCGCGCAGCGCAAGGTCGAGGCACGCAACTTCGATATCCGCAAGCAGCTGCTCGAATACGACGATGTGTCCAACGACCAGCGCAAGGTGATCTACCAGCAGCGCAATGCCATCCTCGACGCGGCGGACCTGTCGACGCAGATCGAGGGTCTGCGCGAGAGCTGTTTCGTGGACCTGGTGCACCAGTACGCCCCGCCGGAATCGGTGGAAGAGCAGTGGGATATCGCCGGGCTGGAGAAGGTGCTGGTGGATGAGTGGCAGGTGGTGTTGCCACTGCAGCAGGAAATCCAGGCGGCCGAGGCGATAACCGTCGATGACATCGTCGACAAGGTGGTTGCGGCGGCGCACGAGGCCTTCAATACCAAGGTGGCCCAGGTGGGCGCCGAGAACTTCACCCAGTTCGAGCGGGTGGTGCTGCTGCAGAGCATCGACACCCACTGGCGCGAACACCTGAGCGCGCTGGATTACCTGCGCCAGGGCATCCATCTGCGCGGCTACGCGCAGAAGCAGCCCAAGCAGGAGTACAAGCGCGAGGCGTTCGAGCTCTTTGGCCAGCTGCTGGACGCAGTGAAGAACCAGGTTTCCCGGATTCTGATGACGGTCAAGGTGCAGTCGGGCGAACAGCTGGAGCAGGCTGCCGAGGACCTGGAAAACCGCGCCGAGAAAATTTCCAACGTGACGTACACCGCGCCCACCGATACCGGTGATGTGGAGTCGGTGGTGGATACGGCCACCTTGGCGCAGGAAATTCCCCGCGTTGGCCGCAATGACCCCTGTCCCTGTGGCAGCGGCAAGAAATACAAGCTGTGCCACGGCAAGCTGGCCTGACCGCCGGCCAGGGATTGCAAGAACGGGCTGCGGCCCGTTTTTGCTTTATCGTCATGGCGTTTTCCGATAATCCGCCCATTCTTTGAAAGCCTCCTGCCATGCCCGTGAATCTGTCGCTTCCTGAAAACTCCCGGTTGTTTCCGGTCGCCGGTGTGCGGATTGGTGTGGCCGAGGCGGGGGTCCGCAAGGCCAACAAGAAAGACCTCACGGTGGTCCTGATCGACGAGGGTGCGTCGGTCCATGGTGTGTTCACCCGCAACCGTTTCTGTGCGGCGCCGGTGCAGATCTGCCGCGAGCACCTTGTATCGGGCTATGGCATCCGCGCGCTGGTCATCAATACCGGCAACGCCAATGCCGGCACGGGCGACGACGGCCTGGTGCGTGCCCGCGCGGTGTGCATTGCGCTGGCGCGCGAGCTCAATCTGGCGCCCGAGCAGGTCCTGCCGTTTTCCACAGGCGTGATCATGGAGCCGCTCCCCCACGAGCGCATCATGGCGGGCCTGCCCGCCGCCCTGGCCGATGCGGCCCCCGCCCATTGGCTGCGCGCGGCCGAAGGCATCATGACCACTGACACCCAGCCCAAGGCCTTCAGCCGGCGGGTGGAGATCGGCGGGCGCAGCGTCACCATCACCGGGGTCAGCAAGGGCGCGGGCATGATCCGGCCCAACATGGCCACCATGCTGGGTTTTCTGGCGACCGATGCCTGCGTGGCCCCCGCGCTGATGCAGCAGCTCGCCACGGCGCTGGCCGATGGCTCGTTCAACCGGGTCACGGTGGACGGCGATACCTCCACGAATGACTCGTTCGTGGTCATTGCCACCAACAAGGCGGACCATGCGCCCATCACGTCGCTGGAGAGTGCCGATGGCCAGGCGCTCCAGGCGGCGATGCTGGACGTGGCGCGCCTGCTGGCCCAGGCCATCGTGCGCGACGGCGAAGGCGCCACCAAGTTCATCACGGTGCGGGTGGAAGGCGGCAGGACGGGCGCCGAATGCCGCCAGGTCGCCTATGCCATTGCCCACTCGCCGCTGGTCAAGACGGCGTTCTTCGCCAGCGACCCCAATCTGGGCCGCATTCTGGCGGCCGTGGGATACGCCGGCGTCGACGACCTGGACCAGACCGGCATCGACCTGTACCTGGACGACGTGCATGTGGCGGTGCGTGGTGGCCGCAACCCGGCCTACCGCGAGGAAGACGGCCAGCGCGTCATGAAGCAGAGCGAAATCACGGTGCGCGTCGTGCTGGGTCGTGGCACTGCCGCCGACACGGTGTGGACCTGCGATTTCAGCCACGACTACGTGACCATCAACGCCGACTACCGATCCTGAACCCGACGCCACCCCCCTGCGCCATGAACGAACAATTCCTGCACCTGATGCAGCGCGCCGAATCCCTGCTGGCGCGCATCGAAGCGGTGCTGCCGCAACCTCTGGGCGCACCCGACTGGGCCGCAGCAATCGCCTGGCGCTACCGCAAGCGCTCCACCGGCCACGGCACGCTGGAGCCGGTGCGCCACATCGGCGCGATGCAGCTGGACGACCTGCAGGAGATTGACCAGCAGAAGGAAAAGATCCGCGCCAACACCCAGCATTTCGTTGAAGGCCGGCCGGCCAACAACGTGCTGCTCACCGGCGCCCGGGGTACCGGCAAGTCGTCGCTGATCCGTGCCTGCCTCCATGCCTTCGCACCCGCCGGCCTGCGCCTGATCGAAGTGGACAAGTCCGACCTGGTGGACCTGCCCGACATCGTCGACGTGGTGGCTGGCCGGCCCGAGAAGTTCATCGTGTTCTGCGATGACCTGAGCTTCGACGAAGGCGAGCCCGGCTACAAGGCGCTCAAGTCCATCCTCGATGGCTCGGTGGCCGCATCCACCCCCAATGTGCTGGTCTATGCCACCAGCAACCGGCGCCACCTGCTGCCCGAATACATGAAGGACAACCTCAGCTACCAGCACACCGAAGACGGCGAAGTGCACCCGGGCGAGGTGATCGAGGAAAAGATTTCGCTTTCCGAACGTTTTGGCCTGTGGGTGAGTTTCTACCCCTTCAGCCAGGACGAATACCTCGCCATCGTGGCGCAGTGGCTGTCCGCGCTCGGGGCCGGCCCGGCGGCGATCGGCGCGGCGCGGCCCGAGGCCCTGGTGTGGGCGCTGGAGCGCGGCTCGCGCAGCGGCCGGGTGGCCTGGCAGTTTGCCCGCGACTACGCCGGAAAAAACGGCCTGGTCGCGCCATGACCGTGCCGGCACCGGCGCTGGTGGCCGACGGCGACCAGCCGCGTGAAGGCGGAGCCAATCGCCCCGTGGTGCAGGTTGCCGTGGGCGTGCTGGTGCGCCCGGACGGCGATTTCCTGCTGACCTCGCGGCCCGCCGGCAAGGTGTATGCCGGCTACTGGGAATTCCCGGGCGGCAAGCTGGAGCCGGGTGAAACGGTGGAACAGGCGCTGCGGCGCGAGCTGCACGAAGAACTGGGCATCACCATTGGCCCGGCCCAGCCCTGGAGGACCGAGCGGGTCGACTACCCGCACGCGCTGGTGCAACTGAACTTCTGCAAGGTGTTCGACTGGCAGGGCCACCTGCAGATGCGTGAAGGCCAGCAGCATGCCTGGCAGCGCCTGCCGGTGGCGGTGGTGCCGGTGCTGCCGGGCACGGTGCCGGTACTGGCCTGGTTCGCGGCTGAGCAGGGATTTTCGGGTGCTACATATTCAGTAGCTGACTAACCATACAGGGCGCTGGCCAGCAGCACTTTTTATTCCAAACTATTGCAGTTTGGGGTCACCAAATGGCTGGTCATCGGCCGGGGCATCGGAGGCCACGCGGAATTCTTCGCTGGCCCAGGCACCGAAATCGGCGTTTTTGCAGCGTGCGCTGCAAAATGGGCGAAACGGATTGGTGGCGGCATACACGCTGTCGCCGCCGCAGGCCGGGCAGCGCACCGTGCGCCGTATGGGGGAGGCAGGTGCGGGGTCGTGGGAATCCATTGCAGGGCTCCGGCTGCGGGCTTCAGGAGCAGAGCGTCAGCTCGAAGCTCGTGTCATCGGTGCTGGCATGCAGCCGGTCGTCGGCTTCCTGGCGCATCAGCCGGACCGACACCATCAACCGGTTGCCGCTGATCTCCGGAATCAGGCCCAGCGCCGGATCGATGCGCATGCGCAGCAGCTGGAAGGTGCGGCCCTGCGGCAGGTTCTGGATGAATTGCCCGCCCGACGCCATGACTTTCTGCGCCGTGCCGGCATCCCGCAACAGCTTGAGCAGCATGTAGATGGATTCGGCCAGCGGCGCGAGCGTGGAGGCCCAGCGCTCCAGTGCGGCGCGGCGGGTGCTGCCGTCGAGGTGCTGCCAGGCGTAGTAGGCGGGCAGATCGAATTCACAGGTGCCGCCCGGGATGCCCACCCGGCTGCGGATGCTCATCAGCCAGTCGTTTTCGGTGAGCGGCTGGCCGGCCTTGCCGGGCTGGCCATTGAGGGCTTCGAAGCAGCCGTCGAGCTGGCTGATCACGTCGTCGAGCACCGATTCGGCAATGGCCGGGTTGCCCCGGTAGCTGGCCAGCAGGTGGCGCTGCTTGTCGAGGTCTTTCAGCACGTCGCTTTTCAGGTCGGCGCGCGCGGCGACGTCCATCACCTCGAAGATCGTGATCAGGGCATGGTGGTGGTCGAGCGGGTGTTCACGGGCCACCAGCAGCGAGAGGCGCTTGAACAGATGTTCGAGCCGCAGATAGGTGCGGATGCGTTCGTTGAAGGGGTATTCGTAGAGGATCACGCTGCAGCTTCCGGCCTGCATCATAGCCCGAAGCCACGGGCCCACGCATCCACCGCAGCCTGCAGTTGTTCGAGCGTGTTGCCGTCGTTGTAGAGCACGGCGTCGGCAATGGCCAGGCGCTGCATGCGGCTGGCCTGTGCAGCGATGATCTGCTCCACCGCCGCAGGCGCAATGCCGCTGCGCCGGACCACCCGCGCCACCTGCGTGGCGGGGCTGCAGTCAACGACCAGGATGCGGTCCAGGCGCTGGCGCCAGTGGCTGGATTCGGCCAGCAGCGGGATGTCGAAGACCACGCAGGGCGCAGTGGCGCCGGCGGCGATCTGCAGCATGCCGGCCAGCACCAGCGGGTGCACGATGGCTTCCAGCTGGCCACGCGCCGCCGGGTCGGAGAAGGCCAGCGCGCGCATGGCATCGCGGTCGAGTGCGCCGGCAGCGGTGACCAGCGACGGCCCGAACCGGGCCGCGATGGCGGGCATGGCTGCGCCTCCGGGGCCGGTGACCTGGCGGGCGACCGCATCGGCATCGGCAAGGGCCGCGCCGCGGGCCACCAGCATCTGCGCGACCGTGCTCTTGCCGCTGCCAATGCCGCCGGTCAGGCCGAGTCGCACCGGTGTTCCCATGTCGGCCAGCGCCACTCAGAGCCCCACGGCGCGCAGCATGGCCTGCGGGCCGAAGGCCATCGCCGTGATCCCCGCACCGGCAAGGAAGGGCCCAAAGGGAACGTAGCCGCCCTCGCGCAGTCCCCGGGTGAACTTGAGCACGATGCCGACCACTGCGCCGATGACCGAGGCCATCAGGATGATGGGAACCAGCGCCTGCCAGCCGAACCAGGCGCCCAGCGCCGCAAAGAGCTTGAAGTCGCCATAGCCCATGCCCTCCTTGCCCGTGACCAGCTTGAAGACCCAGTAGACCGCCCACAGGGACAGATAACCTGCCACCGCACCCCACAGCGCGGCAGGCAGCGGCACGGCACTCCATTGCAGCGCAGAGGCGATCAGGCCGGCCCACAGCAGCGGCAGCGTGATGTCGTCGGGCAGCAGCGTGGTGTCCCAGTCGATCAGCGCCAGCGCCAGCACCGCCGCCGAAAATCCGCACCAGGACAGCCCGGTGCCGTTCAGGCCCCAGCGGCCGATGCAGAAGACAAAGAGCGCCGCCGTGCACAGCTCCACCAGCGGATAGCGCGGGCTGATGGGGGTCTTGCAGGCGCTGCAGCGGCCCCGTAGCGCGAGGTAGCTGAATACCGGGATGTTTTCGAACCAGCGCAACTGGTGGCCGCAGCTGCGGCAGCGCGAGCGCGGTGTAACGAGATTGAAAGGCGCGGCGGCCGCAGGCTCCTGGCCGGCCATCTCAGCGCATTCGGCAGCCCATTGGCGCTCCAGCATCTGGGGCAGGCGGTAGATCACCACATTCAGGAAACTGCCCAGCAACAATCCCATCACGCCGGCCAGGGCGGCGTCAAACCCGAATGACCAGGCCATCAGACGACCTGCCCCAGCTTGAAGATGGGCAGGTACATCGAGATCACGATGCCGCCGATGATGGTGCCGAGGATCACGATGATGATGGGCTCCATCAGGCTGGAAAGGCCCGCCACCATGTCGTCCACTTCGGCTTCATAGAAATCGGCGGCCTTGCCGAGCATGTGGTCGATCGAACCCGATTCCTCGCCGATCGCGCACATCTGCAGCACCATCGACGGGAACAGGTTGGCGTTGGTCATGGCGGCTGTCAGGCTGGTGCCGGTGGAGACTTCCTGCTGGATCTTTTCGGTGGCCATGGCATAGACCGAATTTCCCGAGGCGCCGCCCACCGAGTCGAGCGCCTCGACCAGCGGCACGCCGGCCGCGAACATGGTGGAGAGCGTGCGGGTCCAGCGCGCAATGCAGGATTTTTCCACCAGTTCACCGAAGATGGGCAGCTTCAGCAGCAGCCGGTCCATGAACATCTGGACTTTCTCGTTGCGTTTCCAGGCCTGCATGAAGAAATAGCTGCCGCCGCCGAGCACGCCGAAGATCAGCCACCACCACTTGACGAAGAATTCGCTGATCGCCATCACCACCAGCGTGGGCGCCGGCAAATCGGCGCCAAACGAGGTGAAAACCTCCTTGAACGCCGGAATGACGAAGATCATGATGACCGCCACCACCACGAAGGCCACCACCAGCACCGCGATCGGGTACATCATGGCCGACTTGATCTTCGAGCGCAGCGCCTCGGTCTTCTCCATGTAGGTGGCGAGGCGGTCGAGCAGCTGGTCGAGGATACCGGCTGCCTCGCCGGCTTCGACCAGGTTGCAGTACAGGCTGTCGAAATACAGCGGAAACTTGCGAAAGGCCGCGCTCAGCGAGGAGCCGGTTTCGACGTCGGTGCGGATCTCGTTGAGCAGCCGGGTGACGCTGGGATTGGGATTGCCCCGGCCCACGATGTCGAAGGCCTGCAGAAGCGGCACCCCGGCCTTCATCATCGTCGCCAGCTGGCGGGTGAAGATGGCCAGATCCTTGGGCCGGATTTTCTTGCCGCTGCGGGTGCGGCGCTTCTTGATCTTGCTGGGCAGCACACCCTGGCGCCGCAGGGTGGCCGTGACCTGGTTTTCCCCCGCAGCGCGCAGCTCCCCGCGTACGGTGCGCCCGCTGCGGTCCTTGCCTTCCCATTCGAAAACGAAATCCTTGACGCGTCTGGATGCTGCTGTGGCCATGGGGTTCCCGTTGTGCGCCTAGCGTTTATTCATTGGTGCAGCCCAGCACCTCTTCGAGCGACGTGATGCCCAGCTGCACCTTGTGCAGCCCGGACTGGCGCAGCGTGCGCACGCCTTCGCGGGCGGCCTGTTGGGCGATCTCCATCACGTTGCCGTCGCGCAGGATGATGCGCTGGATCTCCTCGCTGACCGGCATGACCTGGTAGATGCCGATGCGGCCCTTGTAGCCGTTGTTGCACAGGCTGCAACCCACCGCCCTGTATGGGCGCCAGTTGCTTTCCAGCGCCTGCTCGGTGAAGCCGGCATCCAGCAGCGCTGCGCGGGGAACGTCGGCCGGCTGCCGGCAGGCCATGCACAGCTTGCGGGCCAGCCGCTGCGCGGTGATCAGGATGACGCTGGACGCAATATTGAACGGTGCCACCCCCATGTTGCGCAGCCGGCTCAGTGTGGTAGGAGCATCGTTGGTGTGCAGCGTGGAAAGCACCAGGTGGCCGGTCTGTGCAGCCTTGATGGAGATGTCGGCGGTTTCCAGGTCGCGGATTTCACCCACCATGATGATGTCCGGGTCCTGCCGCAGAAAGGAGCGCAGCGCGGTGGCAAACGTCAGGCCGGCCTTGTCATTGACATTGACCTGGTTGACGCCGGGCAGGTTGATTTCAGACGGATCCTCCGCCGTCGAGATGTTGACGCCGGGCTTGTTGAGCAGGTTCAGGCAGGTGTAAAGCGAGACGGTCTTGCCAGAGCCGGCGGGGCCGGTCACCAGCACCATGCCGTAGGGGCGGCCGATGGCGGCGAGCAGGCGTTCCTTTTCTTCGGGCTCGTAGCCGAGCGCGTCGATGCCGACCCGGGCGCTGCCCGGGTCCATGATCCGGATCACGATCTTTTCACCAAACAGCGTGGGCAGGGTGCTGACACGGAAATCGATCACGCGGTCCGGTGTGACCTTGAGCTTCATCCGGCCGTCCTGCGGGATGCGTTTCTCGGAGATGTCGAGCCGTGAAATGACCTTGATGCGCGAGGCCAGCTTGTCCTTGATGGCTACCGGCGGTGAGGCAATTTCGCGCAGCTCCCCGTCCACCCGGAACCGGATGCGGTACTGGTGCTCGTAGGGCTCGAAGTGCAGGTCGGAGGCCTGCATCTTGACGGCATCGAGCAACATCTTGTGCAGGAAACGCACAACCGGCGCGTCGTCGACTTCCGATACCGCTGCCGTGTCGGTCGCATCGGCGGTGGCGGCTTCCGCCTCGATTTCGCTGAACTCGAAGTCGCTGACGATGGCCGCCACGGCTTCTGCCGCTGCCTGGGCACTGGTTTCCACCAGCCGTGAGAGCTTGTCGTACTCGGCGATGACCCAGTCCACTCCCAGCTGGGTCGAGAACTTGATTTTCTCCGCCACCTGGGGGTCGGCCGGGTCGGCGGTGGCGACGATCAGGCGGTTGTTGCGCTTGCTCAGCACCACCACCCGGTAGGTCAGGCAGAGTTTGGGGTCGAGCAGGTTGCGGGGCAGGCGCTGTGGGTCAACGGCATCGAGGTCGACCAGCGGCGCGGAAAATGCGGCCGACATCGCGTGTGCCAGATCGAAGGCCGACACGGCGCCGGAGCCGGTCAGTTCGGCCACGAAGCTGCTGCGGCCGGCGAGGCATTTGCGGTAAATTGCTTCGGCGGTTGCCAGTGGCAGCTTGCCTGCCTCGACGAGTGCCCGGCCCAGGCCGGGCAGGGCCAGTTCAGCGAGGTTGCCCGGGGCAGGATCAATGACGGCCATGGCGGGTAATTTACCACCTGGACGCCAGGGCATTGCCAAGTAAAAACACCCGCCGGTCCGTTGGACGCTGCGGGTGTTGGTATATCGGGAAAAATTGGTCGGGGTGAGAGGATTCGAACCTCCGGCCTCTACGTCCCGAACGTAGCGCTCTACCAGGCTAAGCTACACCCCGTGGTGGTTCCGGCAGGTGTTTTACACGCGCCGGCCCAACAAGTTAGCCGCTAATTCTAGCAAAGCTTCGCGCCATGCATTCGCGGGAAGTGCGCGGGCCGCATCGATGGCGCGCTGCGCTTCGGCTGCGGCAACCTGCCGCGTGACGTCCAGCGCGCCGGTTTCCCGCACGATGGCGGCAATGTGCTCGAGCTGCTCGACGGCGCCGGTTTCGATGGCCGTGCGGATCAGTTCCCGCTGCTGCGGATTGCCGCGCTGTATGGCCACAATGAGCGGCAGCGTGGCCTTGCCCTCGCGCAGGTCGTCGCCGAGGTTTTTGCCCATTTCGGCCGCATCCCCCTCGTAGTCGAGCACATCGTCGATCACCTGGAACGCGGTGCCCAGCGCCTGGCCGTAGGTGGCGCAGTGGGCCTCGATATCGGCCGGGCTCTGCGCCAGTATCGCACCCAGGCGGGCACTGGCCTCGAACAGCTTGGCGGTCTTGGAGCGGATCACGCGCAGGTAGCTGTCCTCGTCGAGTGAGGCGTCGTGCATGTTCATCAGCTGCAGCACTTCCCCCTCGGCAATGATGTTGGTGGTGTCGGCCAGGATGCGCATGATGTCCATGTGGCCCACGTCGACCATCATCTGGAAGGCGCGGGAGTACAGGAAGTCGCCCACCAGCACGCTGGCCGGATTGCCGAAGGCTTCGTTGGCGGTGGCGCGGCCGCGGCGCAGGCTGGAGTCATCCACCACGTCGTCGTGCAGCAGGGTGGCGGTGTGGATGAATTCCACCACCGCCGCGAGCACGTGGCGCTGCGATCCCTGGAAGCCGAGTGCGCCGCAGACCATCAGCAGCAGCGCGGGCCGCAGGCGCTTGCCGCCCGCCGCGATGATGTAGCGCGACACCTCGCCGACCAGCGGCACGCCGGAATCGAGGCGCTCGGCAATCACGGCGTCGACCGCGCGCATGTCGTCGGCAACGATGGAGAGCAGGGCGGAAATGCTGGGGGGAGGGGCTGTCAAGGCGGGTACCGGAGGCTGGGCGGATTATAAATTGCCGCCCGCCTGCATTTCCGCGCGGGCAGGCATGCCCTTGGCAAGGGGTAGGGGCCGTGCTAGAATGTCTGGCTCTGCGGAATTGGGTTCGCAGAACCCCGGCAGTCATTCTGGCGGGGCATGCATGGAAAGGTCATTATGTACGCGGTCATAAAAACCGGTGGCAAACAGTATCGTGTTGCTTCCGGCGAAAAAATTAAAGTAGAACAGATTGCTGCGGACGTGGGCCAGGAAATCGTGATCGACCAGGTTCTGGCCGTCGGAAACGGCGCCGAGATCAAGGTTGGCACTCCCCTGGTGTCCGGCGCAACGGTCACTGCCACGGTTGTGGCACATGGCAAGCACGACAAGGTGCGCATTTTCAAGATGCGCCGTCGCAAGCATTACCAGAAACGTCAAGGGCATCGCCAGCAGTTCACCGAGCTGCAAATCGGCGCGAT
>DASWYJ010000133.1:0-5846 GCA_036405035.1 Burkholderiaceae bacterium | reverse complement strand
TGCGTGTGCACCCACACCATGTCCTGGTTGCTCGGGTTCCTGACCAGCGCCGACAGCGGCAGCGCGAAGCCCTGTACCTGGGCACGGGTCTGCACGATCACCGTGACGGGCTGGTGCACCGCCAGCGGCAGCGCCGCCTTGCCTGCGGCGCGGAACTGCAGCGGAATCGCGCCCTCGCGCAGGCTGCGGCCCGCGCCACTGAACTGCAGCGCAATCCCGGGGCCGCCATCGGTTGCCGCCACGCTGGCGCTGGCGATGTTGCCGGCCAGCGCGGGATCGAACGCGCTGGCCTCCACCGCCAGCCGCGCGGGATCGATGATCTCGAACAGCAGTTCGCGCGGTTCCACCACCTGGCCGGCCACCACGTTGCTGGTGGCCACTACGCCAGCGACCGGGGCACTCAGCGCTTCCGTGGCCGCCACGCTGGCGCGCACTGCGGCCGCACGCTGCTCCAGGCTGGTGACTTCGGCGCGTGCGGCATCCTGGTCCTTCTGCGCCACGGTGCCTTCCAGTTGGGCGAGCCGGGCCGCGCGCTTGCGCGCCAGCTCGAGCTGGGCCGCGAGTTCGGCGCCCTGCGCCACCTGGTTGGCGCGCTCGATCGGGCTGGCCGAGGCCTGCACGGTGGCCAGCAGTTCGCCTTTGCGCACGGCCTGGCCCAGCACCGGCAGGCCGCGCGGGCCCGGCGCGATGCGGCCGGCGATGGTGGGCTGCACACGCCCACCCGCCTGCGGGTCCATCACCACCCGGCCGGCGAGGGTGATGGTGCGGGGCAGGCTGGCGGCGCTGGCCACCACCGTGCGCACGCCGAGCTGGCGCTGCGACGCCTTGGGCAGGAACACCGTGCCGTCGGGCAGGCGGCGGGGCGCATTGGCACTGGCGCTGGCCGGTGTGTCGCCATGGTCATGGCCTTCGCCGGCCTGCGCCGGCAGCATGCCCAGCGGTGCCAGCAGCAGCGCGAGCGCGATGGTTTTGAACAATGTCGTATGCATGGGGTGGTATCGGTTGGGTTCAGGCGCGGACGCTGTGGGCGGTGCGGGAGCGGAGCCGGCGCCGCACGGCCACCGTGATCACGGCAAGCCCCAGCAGCGCGGCGAGTCCGTTGGCCCAGCGCAGCCAGGTGCGGGTTTCAGCGGCGTCGGATGTCGTGGCATGGGGATCGGGAACCACCAGCTCACCCACCAGCAGATCGGTTTCCTCGCCCGCCGTGATGGTGAGCGTGATGGCGTAGGTGCCCGGCTTCTGGAAAGGCGCGCCGGGCGCGCTGTAGTCACCGTGGTCGGCATGGAAGGCCGCCGTGGCCTTGGTGCTGCCCGACTCCAGTTCCACCCGGGCGCCGAGTACCGGTGCATTGCTGTCGTAGCGGTCGACGAGGATCGACAGCTCGCTGTCGCTGAGCACACCGACCGCTTCGAACAGATCGGAGTGGGCCACAAAGCGCGGCAATGCCGGGCCACCCGCCGTGGCAGGCGCGTCGCCATGGTCATGCCCCGGGCCGGCGAGGGCCGGCAGGGTGGCCGCGATCAGGGCCAGTGCCAATGCGCCGCGCTGCAGGGCTTGCGGGAAGTGGCGAAGAAATGTCGGGTTCATGGCAGCAGTCCCAGGGATTGGTTGAGGCGGGCAATGGCGCGCTGCACGTCGCTGCGCGCGCGCGCCAGCGCAAGGTCGGCGTCGAAGCGCTCGTTGTCGGCGCGCAGCCGGGCCGGCAGATCGCTTTCGCCGAGCTGGTAGGACTTGGCGATCAGCGCCTGCGCTTCGGCCGCCAGTGCGGCGCGCTCCGCCGCCAGCGACTGCGCCTGCCGCGCTGCCGCCAGGGCACTGCGCCTGCTGGCAATGTCGACCGGCGTCTGGCGCTGGGCCGCTTCGAATTCGGCCTGCGCGGCATCGAGTTCGGCCTGTGCCGCTGCCCGGCGTGGCGCATTGCGGTTGTCACCGCCGAAAGGAATGCGCAGCGACAGCCGCAGCGCGCTCTCGGCCGCCGAGCCGGTTGCCGCACGTTCCCGCGTGACGCCCACGCCGAGCTCCACCGGATCGCGCCGGTCGGCATCGGCCAGCGCCAGGCGGGCCTGGGTTGCCTGCACCTCTGCCAGGCGTGCGGCCGCCACCGGGTGGCCGGCCTCCGGCGTGCCCGGGGTTTCCTCGGCACGGGGCATGCGGTCCAGGCCGGTGCGTGCGCGCCACTGGTCCTGCACCTGGGCGAGCGCGTTGTCGGCCTGCGCCCGTTGCGCGGCGGCCTGCCGCTCCAGCGCCCGGGCCTGCAGCGCATCGACCCGCGCGGTGTCGCCGCTGGCCACCCGCCGCTGCACATCGTCGGCCAGCACGCGGGCTTCCTCGTGCCGGCGTGCGGCCAGGGTGCGCTCCAGCGCCGCCTGTTCGGCGCTGGCCACCAGTTCACGCAGCTCGGAAGCCAGCGTGAGCCGGGCCAGCCGCTGCTGGTGGTCGAACGCAGCGCGTTCGGCGGCCACGCGGGCGGCGCTTGCGCTGCGCACTGCCGGGCTCCACAGCGGCAGGCCCAGCTCGGCCTCGTATTCGCGCAGGCCCTGGTTGGTGCCCACACGGTCGCTGCGCTGCGCCAGCGTCAGGCTTGGCGGGCTCGCCAGCAGCGATCCCGCAGCGCGCTGGCGTGCGTCGAACTCGGCCTGGCGGTGGGCCAGGGCGCGCGCCGGCGGGCTCAGCGCCCAGGCGGCTTCCAGCGCCTGGGCCAGTGTGGGGGGTGGGGACGGTTCCTGCGCGCCAGCAATGGCGGCAGTTCCGGCCAGCAGCAGGGCGCAACAGGCGCGCCAGCGCGGCAATGGTCGATCAGGGGCAGACAAGGGATTCTCCGAAGCATGGAATGACTTCGGTGAACCTTCGGGCGCGGGAGATCAGCCTCCCGGGGGCAGCAGCAACCGCGCGATCAAAGGCCCACCACGGCGGGCGTGGTGGGCCATTTGGGGCGTTCTATGCGGGCCAGCGCGGGGCTGGCGGGTGGCTCACCATGGGCGCTGGCGAGCTTGGCGGTGGCCGGCGGGCAGCAGGCCACCGCATCGCTGCGGCCCAGCGCGAGCACGGTGAGGTGATGGGTGTGGTTGTCGTGGCAGTGGCCGCCGTCGCCGCCATGGCCGAGTTCGCAGGTGGGGGCGATCTCCAGCGTGGCGGGCTCCGTGCTGGCATGGCCGTGGGCCACCGCATGGGCGCTGTCGGCTGCCGCATGCACCGTGGCCCAACCCCATTGCAGGGGCTGGAAAACCAGCAGGAGGATGAGCAGCAGGCGGCGCATGGCGCGATGATAGCGGGAGGCGGAAAAAGCCCGGAGAAAATTCAGGCCAATCCCCACAACACCATGGCGGCCATCAGCACCATGCCGACGTCTTCCACGATGGTCACGGTGGACATGGGCAACTGGAACACCGTGCCCAGGCAGGCACAGCGGATGCGGCGTTTGTCGCGCACGGCGCGGATCACGCCAACCGCCGAGAAGCCCATCACCACCAGCGTGATGGCGTTGGTGGCCACAGGGTTCCAGTTCGCAAGGTAGGCCGCGCCCAGCGCCAGCTCGACGAAGGGGTACAGCAGGCCCCAGCCGTGCCAGCGCGCGGCCAGCAGGTCGTAGCCGGCATAGGCGTCGGCAAAGGCGCGCAGGTCCAGCATCTTGAAGAACGAGAAGACGAGGAAGAAGCCCGCCATGAACAGCCGCATGGTCTCGTGCACCGTGACCACGCCGCCCAGGCCCACCTGCACCAGCACGCTGCCGCCGAGCAGGTAGCCGAGGATCAGCAGCAGCGGGCGGTAGGTGGCGAACCAGCTGGTCGCTGCAGCTTCCAGCGCTGCTGCTGTAGTGGCGGCGGGCGGCGCAGCAGCGGGTGCGGCCAGCGGCGCCAGCGTGTAGTTGCCGGCGGCCGACAGCGCGGCCTGCCATTCGGCCGGTGAGCCGCGCACCCCGCTGAGCACGGCGCGCGGGGGATCGAGCGTGACGGTGACGTCGTCGGCCCAGGGGGCCAGTGCGGCCTGGGCGCGCTTGACGCAGCCGCCACAGGTCAGGCCGCTCAGGGCCAGGGTGGTGTTGGTCATGGTGTCCTTAGGGTAGGGGTGATGGTGACTCTTTTCAATGCCCGGCATGGCCGGAGGGTTTGCGGGCATCGACCCCGATGGGCGGGTTCAGTGGTTCGGCCAGCGGCATCGAGCTGCCGCCCTCGGCGCGGAAGCGTGCCGGCTGCGGCATGCTGCCGGTCCATTCGAAAGCCTGCGTGCCGGGCGGCTGCGGGTACCAGCCGGGGTCGCGGTAGTCGCCCGGTTTCTGGTTTCTTCGCACCTTGAGCAGGGTGAACATGCCGCCCATCTCCACCGGGCCGTAGGGGCCGGCGCCGGTCATCATGGGCGCGGTGTTGTCGGGTAGCGGCATCTGCATTTCGCCCATGTCGGCCATGCCGCGTTCGCCCATGGCCATGTAGTCGGGCACCAGCTTCTGGATCTTCTGCACCAGGCCGCGCTGGTCCACGCCGATCATGGTGGGCACGTTGTGGCCCATCGCGCCCATGGTGTGGTGGCTCTTGTGGCAGTGGAAGGCCCAGTCGCCTTCCTCGTCGGCGAGGAAATCGATCTGCCGCATCTGGCCCACGGCCACGTCGGTGGTCACCTCGGGCCAGCGCGCACTGCGCGGCACCGGCCCGCCGTCGGTGCCGGTGACCTGGAACTCGTGGCCGTGCAGGTGGATGGGGTGGTTGGTCATGGTCAGGTTGCCCACGCGGATGCGCACCTTGTCGCCCTGGCGCACGTTGAGCGTGTCGATGCCGGGGAAGACGCGGCTGTTCCAGCTCCAGATGTTGAAGTCCAGCATGGTCATGATCTTGGGCGTCATGCTGCCGGGGTCCACATCGAAGGCGTTGAGCAGGAAGCAGAAGTCGCGGTCGACCTTGTCGATCTGCGGGTGGGCGCCCTTGGGGTGGGTGACCCACAGGCCCATCATGCCCATGGCCATCTGCACGGTTTCGTCGGCATGCGGGTGGTACATGAAGGTGCCGGGACGGCGCGCAACGAACTCGTAGACAAAGGTCTTGCCCACCGGAATCTGCGGCTGCGTGACGCCGCCGATGCCGTCCATGCCGTTGGGCAGGCGCTGGCCGTGCCAGTGGATGGTGGTGTGCTCCGGCAGCCTGTTGGTCACGAAGATGCGCACCCGGTCGCCTTCCACCACCTCGATGGTGGGGCCGGGGCTTTGCCCGTTGTAGCCCCACATGTTGACCTTGAAGCCCGGTGCCATCTCGCGCACCACCGGCTCGGCCACCAGGTGGAACTCCTTGATGCCCTGGTTCATGCGCCAGGGCAGGGTCCAGCCGTTGAGCGTGACGACCGGGTTGTAGGGTCGGCCGGTGGCGGGCTGCAGCGGTGGCGCGGTGGCGGTGCTGTCCATCGATACCGGCTCGGGCAGCGCGGCCATCGCGACCCGGCTCACGGCCGTGGCGGCCAGTGCGCTGCCGGCCGCGCCGGCGAAGAAATGTCGGCGGTTCATGTCAGTGTCCTTGGGGTTCGGTGGTGGCATTGCCGCGGGTGGCCTGCAGCGCCTGCAGGCCACCGGGGGAGGTGGCGGTCAGGGCGGTTTGCATGTCGGTGTCGGCGATCCAGAAATCGCGCTGCGCCTCGATGGCGCTGTTCACGGCCAGCACGCTCTTGTTCGCCTCGGCCAGCAGGTCCCACAGGCTGGCGAACATGCCGTTGTAGCGCAGCAGGGTTTCGTCGGCGACGAATCGGCGCAGCGGCACCACCTCGTCGCGGTAGGCCACCGCCAGGTCGTAGGCGGTGCGGTAGGTGGCGTAGGCCTCGCGCGCCTCGCTGCGGGCGGTGCCGGCCACCGTGCGGACCTTGGCCACCGA
>DASWYJ010000132.1:0-2028 GCA_036405035.1 Burkholderiaceae bacterium | reverse complement strand
CGCTGCGGTGTCCATGATCTCCATGGTGCGCGGGTGCAGCTCGCCCGAATCCTTGTGGATGAAGAAGGGCAGCGGCACGCCCCAGTTGCGCTGGCGCGAGATGCACCAGTCGGGCCGGCCGGCAATCATGTCGCGCAGGCGGGTCTTGCCGTTCTCGGGGTAAAAGCTGGTTTCCTCGATGGCGGCCAGGGCCAGTTCGCGCAGGGTCTTGCCGGCCTTGTCCTTGGCGAACACGCCCTGGGTGCCGGGCTTCTCGGCGTCCATGCGCACGAACCACTGCGCGGCGGCGCGGTAGATCACTGGCGTCTTGTGGCGCCAGCAGTGCGGGTAGCTGTGGGTGAGTTCGCTGGTGGCCAGCAGCCGGTCGCTCTGCGCCAGCACCTCGAGGATGCGCGGCACGGCTTTCCAGATATGCAGGCCGCCAAACAGCGGGAAATCGGCCGCATAGGTGCCGTTGCCCTGCACCGGGTTCAGGATGTCGTCGTAGGCCATGCCGTGCGACACGCAGCTCTGGAAGTCATCGAGGCCGTAGGCCGGCGACGAGTGCACGATGCCGGTGCCGTCTTCGGCGGTGGCGTAGTCGGCCAGGTACACCGGCGAGAGGCGGCGGTAGCCGGCGTCGGCGTCGTACAGCGGGTGCCTGAAGTTCAGGCCGCCGAGCTTTTCGCCCAGCGTGGTGGCGACCACCTCGCCGGGGATGCCGTAGCGCGCCAGGCATTTCTCCACCAGTACTGCGGCCAGCACGAGGTAGCCGCGCGGCGTGTCGACCAGCGCGTATTCGAGCGCCGGGTTCAGGTTGAGCGCCTGGTTGGCGGGGATGGTCCACGCGGTGGTGGTCCAGATCACTGCAAAGGCCTTCTTGGTCTGGCCGGGCAGGGCGGCCAAGCCGAAGGCGGCGGCCAGCTTGCCGGGGTCGGCCGCCTCGAAGGCCACGTCGAGCGTGCTGCTTTTCTTGTCGGCGTATTCGATCTCGAATTCGGCGAGCGAGGAGCCGCAGTCGAAACACCAGTACACCGGCTTCAGGCCGCGGTAGACGAAGCCGCGCTCCATGATGCGTTTGAGCGCGCGGATCTCGTTGGCCTCGTTGCCGTAGTCCATCGTGCGGTAGGGGTTGTCCCATTCGCCGAGCACGCCCAGGCGCTTGAAGTCGGCCATCTGGCCGGCGATCTGCTCGGTGGCGAAGGCGCGGCTCCTGGCCTGTACCTCGTCGCGCGGCAGGTTGCGGCCGTGCAGCTTTTCAATCGCGTTCTCGATCGGCAGGCCGTGGCAGTCCCAGCCCGGCACATAGACCGCGTCCATGCCCTTGAGCTGGCGCGCCTTGACGATCATGTCCTTGAGCACCTTGTTGACCGCGTGGCCGATGTGGATCTTGCCGTTGGCATAGGGCGGGCCGTCGTGCAGCACGAAGCGCGGCTGGCCCACACGGGCGTCGCGCAGCCGCTTGTAGATGCCTTGCTCTTCCCACTGCTTGACCCAGCCCGGCTCGCGCTTGGGCAGGTCGCCCCGCATCGGGAAGGGCGTGTCGGGCAGGTTCAGGGTTTTGCGGTAATCGGTCTTGTCGGTCATGGCAGGCTCACAGCGATTCGGGTGACGGTGTGCGTCGGGTTCGGGGCGGGCCGGCGCCAGCAGGTGGCTGGGCGGGCGGGGGAGGGCGTCAGGGTGGGGCACCGCGCGGGCAGGGGGCGCCCGCTGCCCCTTCAAATTCGCGGAATCGGTGCGGCTGTCGATGCCATGTGCGCCGCAAACCAGGCGCGCGCGTCGGCGCAGTCCTTGGCAATGCCGGTTTTCAGGGCATCCAGACCGTCGTAGCGCAATTCGTCGTGCAGTTTGTGCAGCAGTTCCACCCGGATGATTTTACCGTAGCCCCCCTCGCTGCCCAGCGCGGCGGGCCAGTCGAGGCAATAGGTCTCCAGCAGCACCCGGCCGCCGTTCACGTCAGCCGGGTCGAGCGAGGGGCGAATGCCGAGGTTGGCCACGCCCGTGAGCGCTTGTTCGCCCAGGCCAAACACCCGCACCGCAAAAATGCCG
>DASWYJ010000131.1:0-5295 GCA_036405035.1 Burkholderiaceae bacterium | reverse complement strand
AAACCCGCTGACGTGACGCACGAGTGGTTTGTGATTGACGCGACCGACAAGGTCCTCGGACGAGTAGCCAGCGAAGTTGCTCTCCGTTTGCGCGGCAAACACAAGGCCATTTACACGCCTCACGTCGATACCGGTGACTTCATCGTCATCATCAATGCAGCCCAGCTGCGCGTCACCGGCGCCAAGTCGACTGACAAGATCTACTACCGCCATTCGGGTTTCCCCGGCGGTATCTCCGCCACCAATTTCCGCGACATGCAGTCCAAGCACCCCGGCCGCGCGCTGGAAAAGGCCGTCAAGGGCATGCTGCCCAAGGGCCCGCTCGGCTACGCGATGATCAAGAAACTCAAGGTGTACGGTGGTGCTGAGCATCCGCACACCGCCCAACAGCCCAAAGTGCTGGAAATCTAAGGAGCCTTGAGATGATTGGTGATTGGAACAATGGCACCGGCCGCCGCAAATCGAGCGTCGCCCGCGTGTTTCTGAAAAAAGGCTCCGGCCAGATCCGCGTCAATGGCAAGGATGTGACCGAGTTCTTCGGCCGCCAGACCTCGATCATGATCGTGAAGCAGCCGCTGGTGCTGACCAACCATGTCGAAACCTTCGACATCCTGGTCAACGTCGCCGGCGGTGGTGAATCCGGCCAGGCCGGTGCCACCCGCCACGGCATCACCCGCGCCCTGATCGACTGGGACGCGACCCTCAAGCCGATCCTGAGCCAGGCCGGTTTCGTGACCCGCGACGCCCGCGAAGTCGAGCGGAAGAAGGTCGGTTTGCACGGTGCCCGCCGTCGCAAGCAGTTCTCGAAGCGTTAAGCGCCTGGCGCTTGCCCCTACAAAGCCGCAACAAGGCAACTTGCTGCGGCTTTGTGCTTTACAGGGCCGGTCTACACTGCGCCCGATGCGAGTTTCCGAACAATGCGTTTCCGCCTTCTCCGCCGCCGCCTGACCATCAGCGCCCCGCGCATGGCCGTCCGCAGCGCGCTGCCGTGGCCGCTGCGCTGGATCATGCTGGCGCTGGCGCTGGGCTTCTGCGCCGCGATCAGTCTGTGGGCCTTCGAATTCGGCAAGCACATTGCCGGGCTCGACCGCGACCACGAGAAGGAACTGACAGGGCTGCGGGACGAAGTGGCGCGCCTGCGCGCGGAACGCGCGCATGGGCTGGCGAGTAACAACACCGCGAGCAGCCTGCTGGTGGCCGAACAGGTTGCGCAGGAAAAGCTGGTCCAGCAGATCAAGCAGCTGGAAGCCGAAAACCGTGCCATGCGCGACGATCTCGGCTTTTTCGAGCAGCTCATACCTGCCGAGGGCGGCCAGAGCATCAGCGTGCGCAGCCTGCAGGCCGAAGTGCTGGGCGGCGGCGCGCAGCTCAAATGGCAGGTGCTGGTGCTGCAGCCGGCGCGCCATGCGCCGGCCTTTGACGGCCGGCTCGAGGTCATGCTGTCGGGTACGCTGGCCGGCAAGCCGTGGGCCATGAACCTGCCCGATGGCCCGCAGGCGCTGAAATTCCGCCAGTACCGCCGGGTCGAGGGGCTGGTGGACTTGCCGGCCCAGGCCGTGGTAAAAAACGTCTCGGTCAAGGTGATCGAGGGCAACGCGACCCGTGCGTCGCACAGCATCAAGCTTTAGTGTCCGGAGAAAAATCCATGTTCAACCGCAAGAAGCAACCCCCGATCAAGAGCCTGATCGCCGCCGACAGCACCATCCAGGGCCACATCAGCTTTGGCGAAGGCCTGCGCATCGACGGCAAGGTGTACGGCAATGTGCTCGCCATCGAGGGCCGGCCCAGCATCCTGGTGATTTCGGAATCGGCGGTGGTGACGGGTGAGATCCACGCCGACCACGTCATCATCAATGGCAAGGTCACTGGCCAGGTCAATGCGTCCGAGCTGCTGGAGCTGCAGCCCACGGCCCGCATCGAAGGCGATGTGAACTACCGTGCGCTGGAAATGCACCAGGGCGCCACCATTGCCGGCAAGCTGCGCCCGATTGGCGAGCTGGAGGAAAAGCCCGCGCTCACGTTGGCCGCCAACAACGGTTGACCGCCTCCGCACCCCGCGTATCCGGCCGCGTCTGGCCGGAAAAACCCTGTCGCCCGCATAGTGGTGCAAAATAGCTTAGTATTTTTGTCAGATTACCGGAGATTCCCATGAGCGCCGTAGCACACGACGTGCAGACCGAGATGCCTGCCCCCATTGTTTTCACCGACAGCGCTGCTGCCAAGGTGGCAGACCTGATTGCCGAGGAAGGCAACCCCGAGCTCAAGCTGCGTGTGTTCGTGCAGGGCGGCGGCTGCTCGGGCTTCCAGTATGGGTTCACCTTCGACGAAGTGACCAACGAAGACGACACCACGATGACCAAGCATGGCGTGTCGCTGCTGATCGACGCCATGAGCTACCAGTACCTGGTGGGCGCCGAGATCGACTACAAGGAAGACCTGCAGGGCGCGCAGTTTGTCATCAAGAACCCGAACGCCACATCCACCTGCGGCTGTGGTTCGAGCTTCTCGACCTGAGCCGGTTTTTCCATCACGCGGGGTAGATTGCCCCCAGTACACGGGCGCCTTGGGCGCCCGTTGCTTTTGGCAGGTTGCCTGGCTGGCCCAGCACGGTCTGCCGGGCCAGCCAGGCGAAGCCGGTGGCCTCGACCTGCTGCGGCGGGATGCCCCGGGCGGCCGAGGAGGCCACGCGCAGCCGCGGCAGGGCCTGCTGCAGGCGCTGCATCAGGTGGTCATTCAGCGCGCCGCCGCCGCACACCACCAGTTCGCGGGCGCCGGTGGTGTCGTGGCGCTGCAGGTCGGCCCGCACCGTCTGCACCGTCAGTTCGGCCAGGGTGGCCTGCACGTCCTCGGGCCGGGGCGGGTGAGCCTGTTGCTGCATCGCGCGCGCGAGCCAGGCGGGGTTGAAGAGGTCGCGGCCGGTGCTCTTGGGCGGAGGGAGTGCAAAGTACGGCTCCTGCAGCAGGGCCTGCAGCAGCGGTGCGTCCACCTGGCCGCTGGCGGCCCACGCACCGCCGGCATCGAAGGGCTGGCCGGTGTGTTGGTGGCACCAGTGGTCCATCAGCCCGTTGGCGGGGCCACAGTCAAAACCCTGCACGCTGCCGTTGGCATGCAGCAGGCTCAGGTTGGAGATGCCGCCCAGGTTCAGTGCCACCAGCGCCTCGCCGGGCTGGCCGAACAGCGCCTGGTGGAAGCCCGGCGCCAGCGGTGCGCCCTGGCCACCGGCGGCCACGTCGCGGCTGCGGAAATCGGCCACGACGGTGATGCCGGTTTTCTCGGCCAGCAGCGCGGGGTTTTGCATTTGCAGCGTGTACCCGGTGCCGTCGAATTCGCCGGGGCGGTGGCGCACGGTCTGGCCGTGGGCGCCCACGGCGCGCACCGCGCTGGCCGCCATGCCGGTGTGTGCCAGCAGCATGGCCACGGTATCGGCATACACGGTGGCGAGCGCATTGGCGGCCAGGGCGGCCCGGTGGAGTTCGTTGTCGCCCGGGCTGTTGAGCGCCAGCAGTTCGGCCCGCAGGGCGGTGCCCAGCGGGGTTGCCACATGGCCCAGGACCCGGGGCCGGCCGGCGCTGAAATCGGCGAGCACGCCGTCAACACCGTCGAGCGAAGTACCGGACATCAGTCCCATGAAAAGCGCGGTCATGGGCCGATGGTAGCGGCTGTGCCGCAGTGCCGTGGCGGCGGGGTTACAGCTCCAGCCGCTCCCAGCCGCCGTAGCCGGGGGCCTGGGCCGGCCAGTCGCTGGCATGGTGCAGCTGGCGGGTGCCGCCAGCCCACAGGCGCGCGGCGCGGATGGGGCCGGCGTGGGTGAGCCATGCCAGGTCGGTGCCGCTGGCGCGTGCTGCCTCCAGCCGCCCACCCACCCGCTCCAGCACCTGCTGGGCCGACTCGCCGCCCCCCGGCCGGGCCTGGGCGAAATCGCGGGTCCACGCGTCGATGGCGGCTTTGCCGATCGTGCTCCAGGGCTGGCCTTCCCAGGTGCCGAAATCCATCTCGGCCAGCGCGGCATCGGTGTGCAGGCGCAGGTCGGGCCGCAGGGCCAGCAGGGCCTGCCCGAGCTGCTGGCAGCGCTGCAGCGGCGAGCAGGCCACTGGCAATCCGTGGGGGAGTTCGGTGGCCAGCGCGGCGGCGGCGAGGCGGGTGGCCGGCGCATCGGCCAGGATGTCGTGCCGGCCGTAGCACAGGCCGGGTGCGATCAGCGGCAGCGCATGGCGGACCAGCCAGAGGTGCACGCCCGTCCTCAGCTCACCAGGGCGGCGCCGAGGTAGAAGGCGATTTCGCAGACCTGCTGGGTGGCGCCGAGGCCGTCGCCGGTGAAGCCCTGCAGGCGCCGCGCCAGCAGCCGCGCCATATACGCGAGGGCCAGCAGCAGGGCGCCTGTAGATGCTATCAGTGTAAGAGCATCCAGCTGAAGTGCGGCGCTGGCCAGTGCCAGAAAACACCATAAAAAACCGACCCACAGGCTGCGGCGGCTGATCTGCTCGGCCAGCGGCTTGGATTTGGAGCCGGCGGCATCGCCCACATGCACCAGCCGCGCCACGATGTACAGCGGCGCGCCACGCGACAGCACATGCGCCAGCCACACCAGCAGGCAGGCCCGGGTCGCGTCGGCGCCGGTGAGGGTGCTGTCGCCGAGCAGGGCGAGCAGGGCGACCTTGGCGGCCAGCGCCAGCACCAGGGCCATGGCGCCAAAGGCACCGACGCGCGAGTCCTTCATGATCTCGAGCGCGCGTTCGCGGGTGCGGCCGCCGCCCAGCCCGTCGGCCAGGTCGGCCAGGCCGTCTTCGTGGAAACCACCGGTGAGCAGCACCGTGGCCACGGTGCACAACACGGCGGCCACCAGCGGCGCGAATACCGACGGCGGCAGGGCCACCAGCAGCAGCCCGTAGACAGTGGCCGCCACCAGCCCGACCAGCCAGCCCACGCCAGGGAAATGCGCGGCACTGCGGCGCAGCATGGGCTGGCTGAAGCCGGTCCAGGCGGCCAGCCGGCCGGTGACGGGGATGCGGGTGAAGAACTGCAGCGCCAGCAGGTAATGCCGGGCGAAGCGGGCCAGGGGATGGCCGGCCCCTTCTTCCGGCGCTTCTTTCGGCTCCGGTTCCTGCGGACGCAGGTCGCGCGTGTCGCTCATGGGGCCGGCGGCACAGGCGTGTTGGCCAGTGCGCCCAGGCAGGCCGGGCACAGGCAGCTCATGCGGCGCGAGCCATCGGGCTTGCGCAGGCGCTCGGGCGGGATGGAGGGCAACTCCGAGCACCAGCAGGCCGCGTCGCCCCCCAGCAGGCCACAGCGGAACGT
>DASWYJ010000130.1:0-8097 GCA_036405035.1 Burkholderiaceae bacterium | reverse complement strand
CAGCAGTTCGACGGCACTCATGCCTTCGGGCAGCCGCACCCACAGGAACATGCCGCCGTCGGGGGTGTTCCACGACACGCCTGCGGGCATGCTGTGCTGCAGCGCCTGCAGCATGGCGTCGCGCTGGGCCTTGTACAGCGTGCGGATGGTGGGCACATGGCGGTCGAGAAAACCGCCCTGCAGCACCGCCGACACCAGGCGCTGGTTGAGGCTGGGGCTGTGCAGGTCGGCGGCCTGCTTGGCCTGCAGCAACCGGGGGTACAACGCCTTGGGTGCCACCAGGAAGCCCAACCGCAAGCCGGGCGCCAGCACCTTGGAAAACGAGCCCAGGTAGAGGCAGCCTTCCGGGTGGCGCGCGGTCAGCGGCGGCGGGGGTGGCTGGTCGAACCACAGTTCGCCATAGGGGTTGTCTTCCACCAGCGGCAGGCCGTGGGCGGCGGCCGTAGCCACCAGCGCGGCGCGGCGGGCCTCGGTCAGCGTGCGGCCGGTGGGGTTCTGGAAATTGGGCAGAACGTACAGGAAACGCGGCGCCGTGCCGGCCGCCAGCTGGGCCGGCAGCGCGTCGGGCAGCAGGCCATCGGCATCGCTGGCGACGCCTTCGGCCTGCGGCTCCATGGGCGCGAAGGCCTGCAGCGCGCCAAGGTAGGTGGGCGTTTCCACCAGCACCCGGCTGCCGGCGTCGATCAGCACCTTGCCCAGCAGGTCCAGCCCCTGCTGCGAACCGGTGGTGATGAGCACCTGTGCCGGGTCTACCGGCCAGGGCAGGCTGGCGGCCACCTGCTCGCGCAGCGGGCCATAGCCTTCGCTGGGGCCGTACTGCAGCGCGGCGGCACCGTCGTCGCGCAGCACCTGGGCGCAGGTGGCGGCGAATTCGGCCACCGGAAAACTGCGCGGCGAGGGCAGGCCGCCGGCAAAGCTGGTGATGCCGGGGCGCTCGGTGACTTTCAGGATCTCGCGGATCGCCGAGGTGTTCATGCGGCGGGTGCGGTGTGCCAGGGTCCAGGGCAGCGGGGGCAGGTCGTTGGGTTGCATCGTGCGTCTCCAGTCCGTTCAGGTCATTGTTTCGTCATCTCGCTGGGGGTGCGGCGCGCACCGGCATGGTCCGGCTGGCGAACACGGTGGCAATCACGGCCAGCGCGAAGCCCAGGGTCACCGCATCCAGCCGCTCGCCGAGCAGCGGCACCGCGAACAGCATGCCCAGAAAGGGTTGCAGCAGCTGCACCTGGCTGACCCGCACGGTGCCGCCCAGCGCGAGGCCGCGGTACCAGGCAAAGAATCCGAGCCACATCGAGAACACCGCTACATATGCAAACCCCCACCACGCCGATGCCGCCACCGCTGCCTGCGGGCGCGCCAGCACGGCGGCCGGCAGCGCCAGCGGCAGCGCGATCACCAGCGCCCAGCAGATCACGTGTTCGGGGCGCATGCGCTGCGCAAGTTGCGCACCGTAGCCGTAGCCGATGGCGGCGCAGCCCATGGCGGCTAGCAGCAGGGCATCGGCCGGCTGCAGGCCCAGCCCGTGGCTGCCGTAGCTGCGCAGCGCGAACGCCACCACCAGGCCGCTGCCCAGCGCCGCACAGAACCAGAAGCCGGCCGACGGGCGCTGGCGGTGCAGCAGGGCACCCACGGCGGCCGTTGCCAGCGGCAGCACGCCGACGATCACGCTGGCATGCACCGCCTCGACATGGCGCATGGCCATGGACGTGAACAGCGGGAACCCGAACACCACGCCGGCCGACGTGAGCGCCAGCGGCCACCAGTCGCGCCGCTGTGGCCAGGGCGCGCGCGTGGCCACCAGAAAGGCGGCCGACAGTACGGCGGCTACCACGGCCCGGCCCAGCGCGACGAACACGCCCGACAGCTGCGGCAGCTCGGAGGTGCCGGCCGCGAGCCGTGTCATCGGCAGGGTCAGCGCGAAGATGGCAACGCCCAGCAGGCCCAGCCACAGGCCCTTGATTTCATCGGGTTTCATGCGTGGTGGGCGCTGCGGCGCCAGGGTTCTTGCCAGCTCATGGTGCCCAATGTATGCTGGCAAGCAGTACAAAACCAATACAGATAAGCAGTGCACTTCGCAATCTGTACTGCTTGCCACAGGCACACAGTGCGGGGAAGGAAACCGTTGCCATGCTGACCCGATCGCCATCGCAAACCCTGGCCGGCCAGCTCGCGGCCCGGTTTTCGCAGCGCATCCGCGACCGCCTGCTCACCCCCGGGGGGCGGCTGCCGTCGGTGCGGCAGTGCGCGGCCAGCCACGGCGTGAGCCCCTCCACCGTGGTGGCGGCGTACGACCAGCTGCTGGCCGAGGGCTGGGTCGAGGCCCGCAAGAACCGCGGCTTTTTTGTACGCGATGGGGCACTGCCCGGCGTGCAGCCTGGGGTGGGTGCTACAAAAAATGAGAATGCCGCGGGCCGCCCGCCGCCGCGCAGCGCGGCCGCGCTCATCCGCGGCATGTTCCACGGCACCAGCGACAAGCCACAACCCGGCATGGGGGTGTTCCCGCCCGACTGGCTGCGCTCCAGTTTCATGCCGGCGGCGCTGCGCAAGGTGGTGGGCAGCCGTTCGCTGGCCGACTGGTCGCTGCAGTACGGCGAGCCCGCCGGCGATACCGGGCTGCGCGAGGCGCTGGCCACCAAGCTGGCCGGCATGCAGATTCCGGCAACACCGGCGCAGATCGTCACCACCGTGGGCGCAACGCACGCGCTCGACGTGGTGAGCCGCACGCTGCTGCGCGCCGGCGACCCGGTGATGGTGGAAGAGCCGGGCTGGGCCATCGAGTTCGCCCGGCTCGACGCGCTGGGCATGCGCATCCTGCCGGTGCCACGCGGCCCGCAGGGCCCCGACCTGGACGTGGTGGCGCGCTACTGCGCGCAGCACGCGCCGCGGCTGTTCGTCAGCGTCAGCGTGCTGCACAACCCCACCGGCTACAGCCTGAGCCCGGCCAGCGCGCACCGGCTGCTGCAGCTGGCCCATGCGCACGATTTCCACATCATCGAGGACGACACCTACAGCCACCTCGCGCCGCCACACGCCACCCGGCTGTGTGCGCTCGACGGCCTGCAGCGCACGGTGTACGTCAGCGGTTTCTCGAAAATCCTCGCGCCCAACTGGCGGGTGGGTTTTCTCGCCGCCTCGCCTGCACTGACCGAGCGCCTGCTCGACACCAAGCTGCTCACCACGCTGACCACACCGGTGCTGATGGAGCGGGCCATGGCGCTGTGCATTGCGCAGGGCCAGCTGCGCCGCCATGCCGAGCGCATCCGCACCCGGCTCGATGCCGCGCGCGCCCGCAGCGTGAAACTGGCGCTGGCGCATGGCTGCCGTTTCGCTGCCGAGCCGGCCGGCCTGTTTGGCTGGGTCGACACCGGCGTGGACACCGACGCGCTGGCCCAGCGCATGCTGGACGTGGGCTACCTGCTGGCGCCGGGGGCGCTGTTCCACGCGCAGCGCCTGCCGAGCACGCTGATGCGCATCAATTTCGCCACCACGCAGGACGCCACGTTCTGGCGGATGTTTGCGCGGCAGCGCGATGCGATGCGGTAATTGCTGCTATTTATATAGCAAACTATCCAGGACGGACGCTGGCCAAGGCCATAAAATACACTGAAATTGGGCGTGGCGGGCCCGGTCAGAGCATTTCGTCGGGCGCGAGCGGTCCGATCAGCCACAGCAGCAGGCGCAGGCCGGGGCCGGTATCGGGCTCGGTGGTGAGGGGGCCGGCGGGCGGATCGGTGCCGGGCGGCGGCGGGCCGGCAGCGCTCCAGACCAGCTGGCCATTGATCTGCTGCACCCGGTAGGTGGCGCCCGCCAGCGTGGTCTCGATGAGCTGGGCCGCGGAGCGGGCCAGCGCCGGGCTGCGCACCACCAGCGCGACCTCGGAGTTCTGCAGCTGCGAGCGCAGGTCGAGGTTCATCGAGCCCACCACCAGCAGGCGGCCATCCATCACCACCAGCTTGGAGTGCAGGCTGGCGCGTGAGCCCGGCGTGCTGCCCGAGCCGCTGATGCCGCCGGGCGTGCCACCGGCGGCGGCCCGCATCTCGAAGAGCTCGATGCCCGCCTCCAGCAGGGCCGTGCGGTAGCGGGCGTAGCCCACGTGGGCCAGCGGCGCGTCGTTGGAGGCCAGCGAATTGGTGAGGATGCGGATGCGCACGCCGCGCGCCCGCAGCGCAATGAACTGCGCCATCATGCGTTCACCCGGCACGAAGTAGGGCGAGACGATCAGCAGCTCGCGCCGGGCCTGGGCCACCAGCTGCAGCAGGCCGTCGACCACGGTGTCCTGCCGGTCTTCGGTTTCGGCGGCGTCGGCGGCAATCTTGGAGGGTTTGTCCACCAGCACCGCTGCCGGCGCCCAGGTGAGCGGAATCTCCCGCACGTCCAGCGGCGCAACCACCGGGAGTTCCGGGCGCGGCGGGCGGGCGGTGGCGGGCGGCGCGGAGCCCACCGTGTCGGACGGCGGGGCGGCGGAGGCGGTTTGCTGCGCCCGCAGCGCATCCAGCTCGTCGCGCGAAACCAGCGACTGCATCGGGTACGCCAGCTCGTTGTTCCAGTAGCTGTCGAAGCTGGTGGACAGCGCGCGCACCACCGGTCCGGTGGCCAGCAGGTCGGTGTCGATGAACTGGGTGGCGTCGCCCTGGCCGAAATAGGTTTCGCCGAGGTTGCGCCCGCCGGTGATGGCCCAGGCGTTGTCGGCCACGAAGATCTTGTTGTGCATGCGCCGCTGGATGCGCGGCACGTCGTCCAGCGAGCCGAGGATGCGCAGCATCAGCGAGCCGCGCCCGCCGGGCAGCGGGTTGAACAGCCGCAGCGCGATATTGGGCACGAAGGCCAGCCGCAGCACCTGCGCGTCGCGGCCGGTGCTGTTGAAGTCATCGAGCAGGATGCGGACCCGCACGCCGCGTGCAGCCGCCGCGCGCAGCCGGGTGAACAGCAGTGCGGTGGTGGGGTCGGCATGGATCGCGTAGTACTGGATGTCGAGGGTTTTCTCGGCGGCGTCCACCAGCGCCAGCCGGGCCTGCAGCGCCATGTCGGCACTGGTCAGCAGCGCAAAACCCGATTCCGCGCCACCGCTGCGGCTGGCGGGCTGCAGGCTGCGGGCGAGCTGCCCCAGGCCGGTGGCTTCCGGTGTGGCCCAGGCGCTGGACGGCGGGCGCTCCACGTTGGTGGGCAGGCTGGAGCAGCCGGTGAGCGCCAGCAGCAGGGCCATGGCGCCGGCCCATGCCCACCGGGTTGGCGGCTGGGAGGGGGCGGGGCAGCGGGCGATGGTCATGGCCCGGCCACTGTACTGCAAGCGGGCCGGAACGGGGCAGAAAAGCCTGCGTCAGGCCAGGCTGCCGAGCTGTTCCCAGCGTTCGAGCGCCGCCAGCAGGGCGTCGTCGATGGCGGCGTTGCGCTGGCTGAGTTCGGCGGCGCGGCGCGGGTCGGTGGCATAGAGGCTACCGTCGGCCAGCTCCGCCACCAGCGCCTGCTGTTCGGCTTCCAGTGCTGCAATCTGCCCGGGCAGCGTGTCCAGCTCGCGCTGTTCCTTGTAGCTCAGCTTCTTTTTTGGGAGCGCCTGCACCAGCGCTGGCGCTGGCGCTGGCTGAGCCGCTGTTTTGCCAGAAGAGGCCGGTTTTTCCGGGGCTGCAGCGGCCAGGGCCTTGGCGCGGCTCGATTGCGTGAGCCAGTCTTCCACGCCGCCTTCGTATTCCCGCCACTGGGCCGGGCCTTCGTAGGCGATGGTGCTGGTGACCACGTTGTCGAGGAAGCGCCGGTCGTGGCTGACAAGGAACACCGTGCCGTCGTAGTTCTGCAGCAGGTCTTCCAGCAGCTCCAGGGTGTCGATGTCGAGGTCGTTTGTGGGTTCGTCGAGCACCAGCACGTTGGCGGGGCGGGCGAACAGGCGCGCCAGCAGCAGGCGGTTGCGTTCGCCGCCGCTGAGCGAGCGCACCGGCGAGTTGGCGCGGGCCGGCGAGAACAGGAAGTCGCCAAGGTAGCTCTTGACGTGCTTGCGCTGGTTGCCTATTTCCACCCATTCGCTGCCGGGGCTGATGAAGTCTTCCAGCGTGGCGTCGAGGTCGAGGGTGTTGCGCATCTGGTCGAAATACGCCACCTGCAGGTTGGCGCCCTGGCGCAGCTTGCCGCTGGTGGGCTGCAGCTCGCCGAGGATGAGCTTGAGCAGCGTGGTCTTGCCGGCTCCGTTGGGGCCGATCAGGCCGATCTTGTCGCCGCGCAGCAGGGTGGCGGTGAAGCGGTTGACGATGGGCCGGTCGCCGAAGGCCAGGCTCACGTCGGTGAGTTCGGCCACGATCTTGCCGCTGGGTGCGCCCGAGGCCACGTCGAGCCGCACGCTGCCAAGCGCGGTGCGGCGCGCGGCGCGGCTGGCGCGCAGGCGCTCGAGCCGGGTGATGCGGCCCTGGGCTCGGGTGCGGCGCGCCTCGACGCCCTTGCGGATCCAGACTTCTTCCTGCGCCAGCAGCTTGTCGGCTTTGGCCGCAATCACTGCTTCCTGCGCGAGCTGCTCCTCCTTCTGTGCCAGGTACTGCGCGAAATTGCCGGGGTAGGACAGCAAATGCCCGCGGTCCAGTTCAACGATGCGGGTCGCCACCCGGTCGAGAAAGGCGCGGTCGTGGGTGATGGTGATGACGCTGCCCTTGAAGTCGATCAGCAGGTCTTCCAGCCAGGTGATGGAGTCGAGATCCAGGTGGTTGGTTGGCTCGTCGAGCAGCAGCACATCGGGTTTTGCCACCAGCGCCTGCGCCAGCGCCACCCGCTTCTTGGTGCCGCCGGAGAGGGTGCCGATGCGGGCGCTTCCGTCCAGGTGCAGCCGGTGCAGGGTTTCTTCCACCCGTTGTTCCCAGTTCCACGCATCGAACGCCTCGATCTGCGACTGCAGGGCGTCCAGGTCCAGCCCGTCGGCGCCGCTCAGGTACTGGTCGCGCACGGCGATCACGGCGGCCAGCCCGGCGCTGGCGGCAACGAATACCGTGGCGTCCGGATCCAGCACCGGCTCTTGCGCCACATAGGCCACGCGCAGCCCCTGCTGGAACTGCAGCACGCCGTCGTCGGCCTTCTCCAGGCCGGCGAGGATTTTCAGCAGGGACGACTTGCCGGCGCCGTTGCGGCCGATTAGGCCGATCCGTTCGGTTGTTTCCAGCGCGAAGTCGGCGTGGTCGAGCAGGGCAACGTGGCCAAAGGCCAGTTGGGCGTTCAAAAGGGTAATCAGGGCCATGGGGGCGGATTATCCTTTGCGGGCTGGGGGCGTCTCCCTAATGCGGCGGCGCCGTGCTGGCTATAGTGGAAAACTCCCCCTTTTTCAGCGCAAGGACAGCACGTGGAACTCCTGGTCAATGGCAACCGCATGGCAGTGCAGGCCGACGGCGACATGCCGCTGCTGTGGGTGTTGCGCGATGTGCTCAATCTCACCGGCACCAAGTTTGGCTGCGGCGTTGCCGCCTGCGGCGCCTGTACGGTGCACCTCAATGGCGCCGCGGTACGGTCGTGCGTATTGCCTGCTTCGGCGGCGCAGGGGCAGCGCATCACCACCATCGAAGGCCTGGGCACGGCGCGGCAGCGCCATCCGCTGCAGCAAGCCTGGATTGCCGAGCAGGTGCCGCAGTGCGGCTACTGCCAGAGCGGCATGCTGATGGCCGCCGCCGCGCTGCTGGCAGCCAATCCCCGGCCCAGCGACGCAGATATCGATGCGGCCATCACCAATATCTGCCGCTGTGGCACTTACCAGCGGGTGCGCGCGGCCATTCATCGGGCGGCGGGGCAGAAGGTTGCCGCCTTCTCGCCGGACGGTTCGGCCCATGCGGTGGCCGGCATGGGGGGCATCCCCTCATGAAACGCCGTACCTTGTTGCTGAGCGCGGCGGGTGCTGCCGGTGCGCTGTTTGTGGGCTGGTCGCTCCTGCCGGCACGCTCGCGCCTGGGTCTGGCCGAGGTGTCGGAGGCCGGCGCTGATGCCGTGGCGCTGAATGGCTGGATCACGATTGCCACCGACGGCACGGTGTTGCTGGCGATGCCACGCAGTGAAATGGGCCAGGGTGTGCTGACCGCGCTGCCCATGCTGGTGGCCGAGGAGCTCGATGTGCCGCTGGCGCAGGTGCGTGCGGTGCAGGCG
>DASWYJ010000129.1:0-1869 GCA_036405035.1 Burkholderiaceae bacterium | reverse complement strand
CAGAGAACTCTCGCCAAGCTTGGGGTCGGGATCCAGCACCCCATCCACCAGGACGGGAATAGCGCGGGAAACCTTCTCGCCAGAATCCCGCGCGAGCGTATAGATCTCCTCGATCGCCGTCCTACGCATCTCAATATTCCTGCTGGAGGCGGATGCGATCAGCTTTCCCAGCTTTCGCTGGAACCCGTTTTGAAAGATCATCATTGGGCCTCTTCAGCGCGCCGTAGTCTTGCCGTACAGGTAAGTCTATGCCATGGAATCACAACGACCCAGGAAGTGCAAAAACCCCCTGCTCGCTGAAATGCGCGTAGAAATGCATCGGGTCAGCACCAGCCCCGTCCCGGCTCAGATCGCTGCTTTAGGTTCCGAAGCGCTGCTGGGCCCACGCCACTGCTCCACCACGCCATACCAGTCCACCTTGCGCGTGGCCACCATCGCTGCGGCGAGCAGGCAGAACAGCAGGCCGGAGCCCACCAGCAGCGCGGTTTGCTCCAGCCGCAACAACACCCACAGCAGGCCGTACAGCGCGGCAATGCCGGCCCCGAATACCGCGCCGGCCCGGGCGCTGCCCAGCATGTGCGCCGCATAAAAGGCGAGCAGCGCCACGCAGGCCGCGGTGGCCACGCCGTAGGCCGGCCCGAAGCCCACGTGCTCCGACAGGCTCAGCAGCAGCAGGTAAAAAAGGGCCAGCGCAAAACCCACCAGCGCGTACTGCACCGGGTGCACCCGCCGGCGGGCCAGCACCTCCACCAGCGCCACGCCGGCAAAGGTGAGCACGATGAACAGCAGCGCGTACTTGGTGGCGCGGTCGATCAGCACATAGGGATTGACCGGGTCGATGAAGGCCACGCTGAACGTTTCCAGGCACTTGGGGTCGTGCGCCGTGCGCCCGCCATAGCCATCGTCGGTGTGCTGTGGTTCGGCCACGAAAACGTCGCACATCTGCCCGGCCCGCTGCACTTCGGCCGTGGCGGTGCTGGCCAGTGAGGACACCGCCCAGCGGGCGGTGAAGCCGGCCTCGTCCACCGCGCGATCGGCCGGCAGAAAACGCCCGCCGAACGAGGGATGGGGCCAATCGGACCGCAGCGACCAGGTCACCGCCTCCGCCGCCGGCACCACCGAGAGCCGCGCCGTCCCCACCAGATCCAGCGTGAACGTGACGGCCAATGCCTCGGCCAGGCGCGCACCGCGCTCCACCGGCAGCTCCAGGTGCACGCCCTTGGCATAGCGCGCATGCCGCGTGCCGGCGCGCACCGGCAGCTTCTGGCCATCGGCCTGAGCCGTCACCGCACGCAGGCCACGCACGTCGCTGACGGCCACCATCACCACCAGCGCGCCGCACTGCAGGCGCGAGCCGGCATGCTCACGCTGCGGCTCCATCGCGCCCAGCTGGTCCCAGCGGGCCTGCAGCGTGGTGGCGCCGCCGTAGCTGTTGACGCGGAACAGGCCGCGGTAGCGCACATCGGATTTCGCTTCGCTGTCGATCTGCAGCTGGTGCGCCGGGCTGGTCAGCACGAATTCGCGCTTGTCGGTGGATTTGCGGCGGTCCTTGCCTTCACCGATGTCGGTGTCCCACTCCTCGGTGCAACTGCGCTGCAGCAGCGGCCCCAGCAGCACCTGCGCGCCGGCGAGCGACTCCTCCACACTCTGCACGGCCTGGTTCTGCCGGTACTGCCGCTCGGTCACCAGCGCATGGATGCGCGCCAGCACGATGCACAGCAGGAAAACGATGGCGCCGATGGCGGCGACCTTGGACAACAACGGATATTTCACAACATGCTCCTCCAGTGAATGGGCAGGCGCATGCTCGCAAGCCCCCGTGGGGAAACGATGTGCTGTGTGAAGCCAGGGTGAAGCCGGGCCGGAAAA
>DASWYJ010000128.1:0-2444 GCA_036405035.1 Burkholderiaceae bacterium | reverse complement strand
GGCGGCGCGCCATCGGGAAACCCATCATGCCGATACCCAGTACGGCAACCGGACCTGGAGTGTGCATCGATGCTCCTTATTCAATAGCTAAAAGGTGAGTAAATACGCTGGCCAGTGGCACTTTTCATGCAAAAATGGCCTTGCTGCCTTCAGGCGCGGCGCGCGGCTGCCGGTGGAGGCGCGAACAGGGTTTCCATCTCGCGCCGCACCTGCCAGGCGCGGGTGGTGGTGTCGATGGACACGTCCGCCCAGGTCAGGCTCTGGCCTGCCCGGACCGGACGCACCAGCCGCACCTGGTGCGCCAGGCCCAGCGGCAGGCCGCCCAGGGCGTGCGAGGTGGCCGCCGGCAGCAGCTTGCCCCAGACGGTGTAGCCGCCTTCGCCGTCGAGCAGTTCGCCGGCGGCGAGGTCGCGCTTGGCGGTGGCCACCACATCGGCGTTCCAGCCGGTGGCCACGCCGGTGGGTTCGTTGCGCAGCGCCACGCTGGCCACGCTCACGCCCACTTCCAGCCCGATCAGGTGCCAGCGCTTGTAGAGCGTGAAATAGCGGCCGCTGGGGTCGGTGTGGGCGTTGTACTCCTCGAAGCAGTTGCGGATGTATTCCGTCTCGCCTTCCACCGTGACCCACACGCCCATGCGGATGTCGTAGGGGATCTTGCGGCCATCGGCCTCCAGCGAGGAAATCACCTCCACCATGCCCTTGCGTTCCAGCACCCCGCCTTCGCTGCGCGGCCGGGTCACGAAGGGAATGTCCTCCACGCTGGCGGGCGGGTACAGCAGGCCATTGGCGGGCACGCCGAGGCCGGTGGCATTGCTCACTGCCGCGCTCTCGATGCTGGGCTTGGAGCCATCGAGGAAGCTGTTGAACATCTTGGGGTTGAGGCCGCCGCGGCTGGCCTGCTCGGGCGTCAGGCCGTAGTGGCCCCACACGGTATCGGGCGTGGAGGTGCAGAAGTGCGGCAGCCATTTGTGGCCGCGGCCGGCCGCTACCACCGGAAAACCGCAGGTGCGGGCCCAGTCCACCAGGTCGCAGATCAGCGCGGGCTGGTCGCCGAACGCCAGCGAATACACCACGCCGGCCTGCGCCGCCTTGCGCGCCAGCAGGGGGCCGCAGAAGGCGTCGGCCTCCACGGTGACGTTGACCACGTGTTTGCCATGGGCGAAGGCTTCGAGGATGTGGTCCACCGCATGCGGCGGTGAGCCGGTGCACTCCACCACCACGTCGATGGCCGGGTGCCGCACCAGCGCCTGCCAGTCGTCCCCGACATGGGTGCTGCCGTCGCGCAGCGCGGCGTCGAGCGAGGCGGCCGTGCTGCGCTGCGGCTGCCAGCCCACCCGCGCCAGGCTGGCCTGCGCGTTGGCCGGCGACAGGTCGGCAATGCCCACCAACTGCACGCCGGGGGTGCGCGGAATCTGCGCGAGGTACATCGCGCCGAACTTGCCGGCGCCGATCAGGCCGACGCGTACCGGCCGGCCCTCTGCCGCGCGTTGCTGGAGCTGGTGGTGCAGGTTCATGGGATCGAAGGGGAGTGGTGAAATGATTATGTCGCGTGGGGTGGCGCGTTGCTGTCCCGGCTGTCCCCGAGGTAACGCCGCATGCGGTGCGAGAATCCGCCGACGATGGCAACAGGTGATGGCAATGGCGTCCTTTGATCCCGGCTGGCTCGACCGCATGTACAACAACCGCGCGCGGGTGCCTTCCCATCCCCTGCACTTCGCCCGCTGGGCGGCCGATTCCGCCGCCGCCCGGGCGCAGCAGCCGGCCGCGCTCGACCTGCGCTACGGCGACGGCCCGAACGAAACCCTCGACATCTTTCCGGCCACCGGCGCCGGCCCCGGGCTGGCGCCGGTGCTGGTGTTCGTCCATGGCGGCTGGTGGCGCTCGCTCGACAAGGCCGACCACTCCTTCATTGCCCCGGCCTTCACCCGGGCCGGCGCCTGCGTGGTGGTGCCCAACTACGCGCTGTGCCCGGATGTCACCATTCCCGTCATCACGGTGCAGGTGCTGCGCGCGCTGGCCTGGACCTGGCGCAACATCGCCGCGCATGGTGGCGATCCGGGCCGCATCACCGTGGTGGGCCACTCGGCCGGCGGGCATCTGGCCGCGATGGCGCTCAGCTGCCTGTGGCCCCGCCTTGCGCCGGATCTGCCGGCCAGCCTGGTGCGGAACGCGCTGGCCATCTCCGGGCTGTACGAACTGGAATCGGTGATGCACACGCCTTTCCTGCAGCCCACACTGCAGCTCACTCCGGGCCAGGTGCTGCTGGCCAGCCCGGCCTGGCTGCCGGCGCCGCGCGGGGTGCTCCATGCCGTGGCGGGCGGCGACGAAAGCGCCGCCTTCCTGCAGCAGAACCGGCTGATCCGCACCGCATGGGGCAGGCGGGCGGTGCCGGTCTGCGAAACCCTGCCGGGGCTGAACCATTTCAGCGTGGTCGAGTCGCTGCC
>DASWYJ010000127.1:0-1766 GCA_036405035.1 Burkholderiaceae bacterium | reverse complement strand
CCGTGGCGGGTTGCGCGCACCGTGAGCACCACGTCGGGCGCGCCCTTCACCTGGATGGTTTCGCTGCGCGTGGCAAAGTTGGCCCAGGCCGGCGTGCCGGCCGCACCGGGCACGCGGTACTGCGCCGGGTTGGCCGGGTTGATCTGCTCGATGTAGAGGTCTTGCACATCGGGGCCGGTGTTGGTGAAGCTCCAGGCCACCTGCGGGGTGCGCCCCAGCACCACGAAAGGCAGGCCGGGCAGCGTGGCGCCCACCACGTCCAGCGCCGGAGCGCCCTGCTCTGCCGGCGCCTGCAGGTGCGCAAAGTACCAGAGCGCCGGTGCGCCCAGCGCCAGGTGCGGGTCGTTGGCCAGCAGCGGCTTGCCGCTGGTGGTGTGGCTGCCGGCCACCGCCCAGCTGTTGCTGCCCTTGCCCTCGCTGCTGCCCAGGCCGGCGGCAAAATCGGCGGCCCAGGTGGCCAGTTCGTGATCGAATGGGCCACTGGCCAGCGCCGTTGCTGGCTGTATTGCTCCTGTTTTTGATGACTCTGTATTCCGGTACAGCCCCAGCCCGCGGTACAGCGCGGCCAGGTCGGCCCGGGCGGCGGGCTTTTCGCCGGGGTACGGCGGGAACAGCTGCCAGAGCCGGCCGGTATCGAGCACCTGCGCGGCGGAAAGCCGGGCGAATTCGTTGCCCCAGTTGCCGCCGAGGTCCAGCGCCATCATCAGCGCCCAGGCCACGCTGTCGGCCGGTGCCCAGGCCGCGCCGGGCGCACCGGGCGTGGCCTGCAGCAGCAGGAATTCGGGCGGCAGGATCTGCCCGCTGTGGCTGAAGAAGGCGTTGATGCCGTCGCTGTAGGCCTGTAGCGCCGCCTGCGCCTCGGGCGGCAGGCCGGCCAGCTGCTGTTCGGCGGCGCGGGCAATGCCCAGCGTGCGCAGCAGCTTGTCGGTCTCCAGCGTGGCCGGGCCGAGGATCTCGGAGAGCCGGCCGTGCATCAGCCGGCGGTTGAAGGCGAGCTGCCAGCCGCGCTCTTGGGCGTGCACATAGCCCATGGCCAGAAAGGCGTCGTGCTGGGTGCGGGCGCGAATGTGGGTCAGGTCGGCGGCGTCGCGCTCCACCAGCACCGGCTGCTGCAGGCCGGCGATGTGCAGGCTGCCGCTGCGCTGCGGAAAACTGCGCCAGCCGTACACCGCCAGCGCCACCACGGCCAGCAGCAGGGCCGCCAGCAGCACCCGCCCGCACCAGCGCAGCCAGCGGCGCGAGGGGGGTGGGCGCGGCGCCATGGCAGCGGGCCAGTCGGGCTCTTGGCCGGCTTATGCGGCGGGGGCCGGCGCGGGCTTGAGCTGGAGCGCCTTGAATTCCAGGAACTCTTCGAAGCCGTAGGTGCCGTTCTCGCGGCCGTTGCCCGACTGCTTGTAGCCCCCGAACGGCGCACGCGCATTGAACGGCCCGCCGTTGATGTCGACCTGGCCGGTCTTGATGCGGCGCGCCACGGCAATGGCGTGGGCCTCGTCGGTGCTCCAGACGCCGCCGCCCAGGCCGTAGATGGTGTCGTTGGCCAGCGCCACGGCGTCGGCTTCGTCCGTGTAGGGCAGGATCACCAGCACCGGGCCGAAGATTTCCTCGTGTGCCAGCGGGTTGTCGCGCGCCACCACCAGCACCGTGGGGGCAACGAAATAGCCCTTGTCGAAGGCCGGCCTGTCGGCACTGCCGGCGAGCAGCTCACCGCCGGCGGCAATACCCTGGCGGATGAAATCGAGCACCCGGTCGCGCTGCGCGGCGCTGAC